>JBEVLS010000022.1:0-8244 GCA_040509015.1 Microbacterium sp. | reverse complement strand
CACGCATCTGACGACGTTCGACGGCCGGTGGACGCGGGAGAAGCGACCTCACACGACGCCCGTTCCGGTCGGGGCCGTCGCGCGCCAGTCCCGGCGCGGGCGCCCCGGACACGACGCCCCCACCGCCGACCTGCTCACGATCGGAGAACCGAGGTGGGGCGGCGGCGAGGTCTGGGGCGTCCACCTGGCCTGGTCGTCCGACGTCACCTATCGCACCGACCGCGTGACGGACTCCGCCACGGTGGTGGGGGCGGGCGAGCTCCTGCGACCGGGGGAGGTCGTTCTCGGGCCGGGTGAGGACTATCGGGCTCCGCGAGCCGCTTTCGTCTGGACCGCCGAAGGTCTCGACGGCTTCGCGCGTCGCGTGCACACATGGCTGCGAGCCCGGCCGCAGCACCCGTCCTCGCCTCGTCCGCTCACGCTCAACACGTGGGAGGCCGTCTACTTCGACCACGATCCGCAGCGGCTCCTCGAGCTGGCGGAGTTCGCGGCATCCGTCGGCATCGAGCGATTCGTGCTCGACGACGGGTGGTTCCAGGGCAGGAGGGACGACTCGACGAGTCTCGGCGACTGGATCGTGGACCGCACGGTGTGGCCGGAGGGGCTCGAGCCGCTCGCCCGGCGCGTCCACGATCTCGGCATGCAGTTCGGGCTCTGGTTCGAACCCGAGATGGTGAGTCTGGATTCGGATGCCGCGCGGGCGCATCCGGAGTGGCTCCTCCACGACCCGGCCCATCTCGCCCACGACCGGTCGCTCTCGTGGCGCGGTCAGTACGTGCTCGACCTGGCGGACCCCGCCGCCTACGCGCACGTGCGCGACCAGATGTCGTCGCTCGTCGACGCGCTGGGGATCGACTTCATCAAGTGGGACCACAACCGCGACCTCGTCGACAGCGTGCACGACGGCAGGCCCGGGGTGCGGGTGCAGATGCTCGCCGCGTATCGCCTCATCCGCGAACTCAAGGACGCCCATCCCGGACTCGAGATCGAATCGTGCTCGAGCGGCGGGGCGCGCACGGACCTCGGCATCATCGACGTCACGGATCGCGTGTGGGCCAGCGACTCGAACGATCCCGTCGAGCGGCAGGACATCCAGCGGTGGACGGGCCTGCTCCTCCCTCCCGAGCTCGTGGGGGCCCACGTCGGACCGGCGCACTCCCACAGCTCGGGGCGCACGACCGACCTGTCGTATCGCATGGCGACGAGCCTGTCGGGGTCGGCGGGCTTCGAATGCGACCTGCTCGCCTTCGACGACGAGGACCGCGCCGCCGTCGGCCGTTTCGCCGCGCTGTACCGCGAGCTGCGGCCGATCGTGCACGGGGGAGTCGTGTCGCACCCGGAGCTGCGCGACCCCGCGTGGCGAGTGACCGCCTTCACCTCGGAGGACGCCGCCGAGTCGGTGGTCGTCGTCGCGACGGTGCGCAGCATCGAAGACGCCCGTGCGGAGCGGCTCACGCTGCCCGGGCTCGATCGGTCGCGCCACTACCGCGTGCGGGTGCGCGACGAGATCGGAGAGGCCCGGAGTGCGTCGTGGATCACCCCGGAGTGGTTCTCGGCCGGCGGCGTCACCCTGCCCGGAGCGGTGCTGGCGGACGTCGGGCTGCAGCTGCCGGCCCTCTGGCCGGTCCAGGCGTTCGTGCTCCACGCAACGGCCGTGCCGGCCGGCGATTTGTCTTGACGTCGAGATAGTTTCCGGCTCGTGCACTAGGCTGAGCGAGACCGAACGGAGACGACACAGGTGACCGACTCGACCATCATCTACACCTACACCGACGAGGCGCCGGCCCTCGCGACGGCATCCTTCCTGCCGATCGTGCAGGCCGTCACGAGCAAGGCGGGCGTCGAGATCGAGACCCGCGACATCTCGCTGGCCGGTCGCATCCTCGCGGCGTTCCCGCAGAAGCTGACCCCCGAGCAGCAGGTGGGCGACGCGCTCGCCGAGCTGGGCGGACTCGCGACTCTGCCCGAGGCGAACATCATCAAGCTCCCCAACATCTCGGCCTCGATCCCGCAGCTCAAGGCCGCGATCGCCGAGCTGCAGCAGCAGGGTTTCGACGTCCCGGACTACCCCGACGATGCTCAGTCCATCGAAGACAAGGACGTCCGCGCGCGGTACGACCGCATCAAGGGCTCCGCGGTCAACCCCGTGCTGCGCGAAGGCAACAGCGACCGCCGTGCGCCGCTCTCGGTGAAGAACTACGCGCGCAAGCACCCGCACCGCAACAAGGCGTTCGCCGAGGGCTCGAAGACCCGCGTCGCGACCATGGGTCACGACGACTTCAAGAGCAACGAGAAGTCGTGGGTCGCCGCCCACGACGACGTGCTGACGATCACGCACACCGCCGCCGACGGCACGGTGACGGTGCTCAAGGACAACCTGAAGGTGCTCCCGCGCGAGATCATCGACGCCACGTTCCTGTCGGCGTCGGCGCTCGACGCCTTCCTCGCCGAGACCCTCGAGCAGGCGAAGGCCGCCGACGTCCTCTACTCGGTCCACCTGAAGGCGACCATGATGAAGGTCAGCGACCCGATCATCTTCGGCCACGTCGTCAAGGCCTACTTCCCCGAGGTCTTCGCCGCCTACGGCGACGCCATCGCCGAGGCCGGTCTCACGCCCAACAACGGGCTCGGATCCATCCTCTCGGGGCTGTCCGAAGTGCCGGGCGGCGACGAGATCGCCGCCGCCGTCACCGCCGCGCTCGCTTCGGGTCCTCGCCTGTCGTACGTCAACTCCGACAAGGGCATCACGAACCTCCACGTCCCGTCCGACGTGATCGTCGACGCGTCGATGCCGGCGCTCGTGCGCAACGGCGGCAAGCTCTGGGGCGTCGACGGCGGCGAGGACGACACGCTGGCCGTGATCCCCGACTCGTCGTACGCAGGCGTCTACCAGGCCGTGATCGACGACGTCATCGCGAACGGACCGCTCGACCCGGCGACCATCGGCACCGTTCCGAACGTCGGTCTCATGGCGCAGGCCGCCGAAGAGTACGGCAGCCACGACAAGACGTTCGAGATCGCCGCCCCCGGCGTGGTGCGCATCCTCGACAGCGAAGGCGAAGTGCTCATCGAGCACGAAGTCTCGACCGGCGACATCTGGCGTGCGACGCAGACCAAGCACATCGCGGTGATCGACTGGGTGCGCCTTGCCGTCGGCCGTGCCCGCGCGACCGGATCGCCCGCCGTCTTCTGGCTCGATCTGAACCGCTCGCACGACGCGCAGCTCATCGCCAAGGTGCACCAGGCCCTTGCGACGCTCGACACGAAGGGCATCCAGATCACGATCCTGGCGCCCGAAGAGGCCACGCGCTACACGCTCGCGCGCATGCGCCACGGGCTCGACACGATCTCGGTGACGGGCAACGTGCTCCGCGATTACCTCACCGACCTCTTCCCGATCCTCGAGGTCGGCACGAGCGCCAAGATGCTCTCGATCGTGCCGCTGCTCGCCGGCGGCGGGCTCTTCGAGACGGGGGCCGGGGGATCGGCTCCCAAGCACGTGCAGCAGCTCGTCGAAGAGGACTACCTGCGGTGGGACTCGCTCGGCGAGTTCTTCGCCCTCGCGGCGTCGCTCGAGCACCTCGCGACCTACACCGGCAACGGCAAGGCGCAGGTCCTGGCCGACACGCTCGACGCCGCGACCGGCACGTTCCTCGAGAACGACAAGTCGCCCGGCCGCGCGCTCGGCACCATCGACAACCGCGGCAGCCACTTCTACCTCGCGCTGTACTGGGTGCAGGAGCTCGCGGCGCAGACGGTCGACCCCGAGCTCGCCGCCGCCTTCGCGCCGGTGGCGGAGGCGCTCGCGGCGCGCGAAGACGAGATCGTCGCCGAGCTTCTCGCCGTCCAGGGCTCCGCGGTCGACGTCGGCGGCTACTACCGTCCCGATGCGGACAAGGTCGCGACCATCATGCGCCCGTCGAAGACCTTCAACGAGATCATCGACGGCCTGCGCTGACCCCGTCCACGACGAAGCCCCCGCCCGCGAACGCGGTGGGGGGCTTCGTCATGCGGATGCCGCGGCAGCCGTCGGCCGATCGTCAGCCCTGCACGACGACCTGGGTGCCCATGGGAGCCCAGTCGTAGACGAACTTCGCGGTCGAGACCGGGAGGTTCACGCAGCCGTGGCTCATCCGGTTGCCGAAGTTGTTGTGCCAGTACGCGCCGTGGAAGCCCTGGTCGCCGTTGAAGTAGGCGACCCACGGAACGTTCTCGGTGCAGTACGGAGCGCCCGGGAAGCAGCCCATGTCCTGCGTGGCGAGCTTGTAGTTGATGCGGAAGGACCCCGTGTGGGTGGGGGAGCCCGGCAGCCCGGTCGACGACGCGTACGACGCGACGACGGCGCCGTTCTCGTACAGGTAGGTGCGCTGCTCGCTCAGGTCGACCACGATGTTGCGCGCGATGTTGGTCGTGGTGAACGGCACCTCGGTCACGGGGAGCTCGAACGCGGCCTTGCCCGTGGACAGCTGGGCCGCGTAGTCCGAGGCGATGCTCGACGTGTCGCCCAGTTCGCGACCGACGGTGCCGGCCGACTCCTCGCGGAGGACCTTGCCGGCGGTGTCGGTGATCACCGTGTTGTTGACCGGCGCGACGTTGATCGCAGCCGGGAGGCCGTCGACGGCGGCCTGGATGGCGGCCTCGTCGGCGGTGATGTCGAACGTGCCCCGCTCGCCGGGTGCGACGGTGAGCCACGAGGCCACGACGTCGCGGGCGATCGGGACGGTCCGCTCGGTGCCGACATAGAAGCCGGCGTTGCCGAGGATGTCGTTCAGGCTGGCGGCGGCCGAATCGGCGACGAAGGTCGGAGTCTCGGCGACGACCGGCGCAGCCACGACGTCGAAGTCGACGCGCGTGTCGCCGGCGACGAATGCGTCGTGGAGGGCGTCCTCGACGGCCGCGACATCGATGCCCGTGCCCTCGACCGCGGGGGTCGTGATGTACGACACCGTCGCGGCGTCGAAGGTGAGCGTCGCGTCGACGGGGTCGGTGTAGAGATCGGGGGCCGCGGCGCGCAGCGCGGCGGTGGCGACCTCGGGGTCGATCGTGATCGGGGCGTCGATCGGCTCGGCGAACCACTGCGTCACGTTCCACATGGGCCGTTCGGCGAAGGCGGCGTCGGCGAGCGAGCGCGCGTCGACCGTGGCGCCCAGGTCGGCCGCCGTGACCTCGGCGTCTCCACCCGGACCCGTCAGGACGATCGTGGTCTCGGCGAGACGCGCGGCGACGGCATCGGTCGCGGCGCCGGCGGTCAGGAACCCGACCGGCACGCCCGCGACCGTGGTTCCGGGAGCGATGAGGACGAGCGAGCAGGCGACGGCGCCGGCGGCGACGACCCCCGCTCCGATGCCGATCCACATGCCGATGTGCCGCTTCTTGGGGCCGGGCTCGACGGGTGCCCACTCGGCGCCGGTCGAACCGGGCTCGCCGGAATCGGTCTCGAGCTGCACCGTCGCCGCAGAAGCGTCGGTCGCAGCGTCGCCGGGGACCGCCTCTTCGGCGTCCGGCTTGATCGCGAGATCCGTCACGCAGCACCCCCCGGGTTGAACGGAAACGTCACTCTATGGTAATCGACGGCTCATGTCGACGGCGACATGAGTCCCAATCGTCACCTACGACGGCACGGGAGCGTTTGTAACGAGTTTGTAAACACGCCGCTCAAAATCGTTTCATCAGTTGCGGGGGACATGTTCGTAAGGTCTACTAACAAACATGACTGCATCGGAAGCGCAGCGCGGCTCTTCCACCATCGAGCCGCCGCACACCACGGGGGCATCCCGTGCCTTCGGCCCCGGACGCACACTGCGCCAGGGGGCCAAGGTGCTTCCCGAACACGCCCGCGGCCACAACAGGTCACTCGTCCTGCAGACGCTGTTCCACCAGGGTGCGATGAGCCGGGCGGACCTCTCCCGGGAGACCGGACTGACGCGGGTCACGATCTCCGACCTCGTGGCGGAGCTCATCTCCGACGGGTTCGTCGTGGAGAAGGGGATGCGCGAGGCCTCGGGCCCGGGAAAGCCGGCGATGCTCGTCGACCTCGACCACGAGGGGCATCGGATCGTCGGGTTCGACCTCTCGGGCAGCGACGTCATCATCGGCGCCGTCCTCGCCCTCGACGGAAGCATCGTCGAGCGTCGCGAGGTCTCACTCCCCGCCGCCGACGACCTCGTCGAGACGGTCATCGACCTCGCCCGCGCACTCGTCGCCGCCGCGGACGCGCCGGTCCTCGGCGTCGGCGTCGGCACCCCCGGCGTCGTCGACGACCGCGGCGTGATCCTCGCCGCGCCGAACTTCGGCTGGGTCGGCTTCGACCTCGAAGGCGCGCTGCACGCCGCGCTCGGACTCCCGGTGCTCGTCGCGAACGACGCCAACGCTGCCGTCCTCGCCGAGTACACGTTCGGCGGAGCCGGCGACGACGTCCTGCTCGTCAAGGTGGGCCGCGGTGTCGGCTCCGGGCTCCTCGCGTCCGGACAGCCCATGCGGGGGGCGAGGTTCGCCGCGGGCGAGATCGGCCACGTCACGGTCGGCACCGACGGCGGACCCGTCTGCGTGTGCGGCAAGGTCGGCTGCCTCGAGGCCTGGCTCTCGGTGCCGTCGCTGACCACGAGACTGAGCGCGGCATCCGTCTCGGAGCGCGAGGGGATCCTCCGTGACGCGGGAGAGCGTCTGGGCATCGCCCTGGCCCCCGTCGTGGGCGCGCTCGACCTGTCGGAGATCGTGCTCTCCGGCCCCCCTGAGCTTCTCGACGGTCCCCTCGCGGAGCGGGCACTCGAGACACTGCGCACCCGTACGCTCGCCGAGTTCCACGACGGCGTGCGTGTGCGCATGACGGAGCAAGGCCAGGACATCGTCCTGCGCGGCGCGGCCGTCATGGTCCTCTCCGGACAACTCGGAGTGTCGTAGGACACGCCACCATTCCCCCCGGATGGGTCACCCGACCCGTTCGAACCACCAAGAGAACGAAGGAACGGCATGAAGAAGACGTTGGGAGCCGCAGCCCTGCTCGGCGCCGCGGCACTCGTGCTCGCCGGCTGCGCCGGCGGCGGCGACGGCGGATCGTCCGACAGCTCGAGCGGTGAGATCCGCGTCTGGCTCGTCGGTGCGGACACGCCTCAGGATGCGCGCGATTACCTCACGACCACGTTCGAGGAGGAGAACCCCGGGTCGACCCTCGTGATCGAGGAGCAGACCTGGGACGGCCTCGTCGACAAGCTGACGACGAGCCTGTCGAGCTCCGACAGCCCCGACATCGTCGAGTTCGGCAACACGCAGGCACCGGCGTTCACGTCGGTCGGAGCGCTGCTCGACCTCAGCGACATCTACGACGCGCTCGGCGGCGACGACCTGCTGCCCGGCTTCGTCGAGGCGGGATCGTACGACGGCACCTTCTACGCGCCGCCGCTGTACTCCGGCGCCCGCGTCGTCTTCGCCGACCCGGCCTTCGTGACCGAGGCGCCCGCGACGCTCGAGGACTTCATCGCTCAGTCCGACGAGCTCCACTCGGCCAACCCCGACAAGTCGGGCATGTACTTCGCCGGACAGGATTGGTACAACGCTCTCCCGTTCATCTGGGAGAACGGCGGAGAGATCGCGGTTCCGGACGGTGACGAATGGGATGCGCAGCTGAGCTCGCCCGAGTCCGTCGCGGGCCTTCTGCAGGTGCAGGATCTCATGACGAACGCGTCGATCGCCCCCAAGGACGGCGACAACGCGGAGCCGTGGACCCCGTACTGCGAGGGGACCTCGATCCAGTTCTCGGCGCCGAACTGGGCTCTGGGCCTGGCGAGCGCGTGCGAGACGCCCACCCCGCCGGCCGCGCCCTTCGTCTACGCCCTTCCGGGCATCGACGGCGGAGCCGCGCAGGTGTTCGCCGGAGGCTCGAACATCGGCATCTCGGCGAAGTCGGCACACCCCGAGCTGGCGAAGAAGGCGCTGGAGATCATCCTGAGCGATGAGTTCCAGACGATCTACGGCGAGAACGGGCTGATCCCCGCCAAGAAGTCGCTCGCCTCGACGCTGGGCGACACCCCCGAGGCGCAGGCCTTCACCGAGGCCGCGGGCAACGCGAAGCTGACCCCGGCGTCGCCGAACTGGGCCGAGGTCGAGGCATCCCGCATCCTCGAGGACTTCTTCGTCAAGATCGCGCAGGGCGGCGACGTGCAGTCGCTGGCCGAAGAGGTCGACACGAAGATCGAGGACATCCTCAACGGCTGATCCCCCCGGATCACCGGGCCGGCGGCGCACACC
>JBEVLS010000021.1:0-5921 GCA_040509015.1 Microbacterium sp. | reverse complement strand
CCGAACGCATGCGACGCGACGCCCCACAGGGCGAAGGCGACGATGACGGCTGCGAGCTGCCACGTCCAGACGGCGCCGGCGAGCACGAGACCGTAGACGGCGGGGGAGAAGAAGTGGATGCTGCTGGTGACCGAGTCCGCGAAGGGACGTTCCTTCAGACGCAGCGGCGGCGCGGAGTAGAAGACCACGAAGAACAGGCTGACGGCGAGGACCAGCCACGACACGGGCGACCCGACGACGACGAGGAAGACGATGAACGGCAGGCACGACAGCCCCGCCGCCCAGAGTGTCGGCCGGTGCAGCCGTCGGTCCAGCACCGCGCCGTGGGCGCCGCCCTTGCGGGGGTTGCGCAGATCGGACTCGTAGTCGAACACGTCGTTCACGCCGTACATCGCGAGGTTGTACGGGATGAGGAAGAAGATCGTGCCGATCACGAACGTCGCGTCGATCTGCCGCGTGGTGAGCAGGTACGCCGCGGCGAACGGGTATGCGGTGTTGATCCAGCTGACCGGACGCGATGACACGAACAGCTGCGCGATGACGGTGGTGGGGCGCAGGGCCGAGGTCATGTCGCCTCCCGGCGGCGGGGGAGGAGGGTGAAGACGGCCGGGACGAGGAAGGCCGCGCAGACCGCGTACGAGAAGTCCTCGATCGGAGCCAGCCCGATGCGCACCCCGCTCAGATGCTCCTCGGGGTAGGTGAACAGGCCGGCGGCGATCATCAGGTTGTCGAAGACGGCCGTGAGGGCGACGAGCGCGACCGCGCCGATGCCCGACATCGCCATCCGTCGGCCGAAGCGCGGTCGACGGATCGTCGACAGTGCGACCGCGACCGTGACGAGTGCGAACGGGACCACGAGCAGCGCGTAGGTCACGGCATCCGCCCGCTGTCTTCGCCGACGGATGCCGGTACCCGCCGACGATCGAGGAGTCGGCCGGCGCCCGCCCAGACGACGAGCGCGAGATAGCAGAGGAACGCGAGGAACACGGGCTCCTCCAGCGGCAGGTGCGGTGCCAGATCGACGCCGAGGAGCGCCGGGCTGTCGCCCTTCACGAAGATGCCCAGGGCGATGCCCGCGGCGTCCCACGCGAGGAAGAACGCGGTGCCCACGGCCACGGCGATCGCCGTGCGCCCCGGCGCACTCCACGCGGCCAGACGGAAGCGCGCGTCGAGGGCGGCGACGCCCGCGGCACTCACGAGGATCGCGGCGAGGTAGAGTCCCGGCACGCTCACACTCTCGCAGACCGCGGAGCCTGCAGCGGTCCGGGCGTGCGGTCGCCGCGCAGACGCTTGACGACGAGCTCCGCCGAGATGAGGCACATCGGCAGCCCGATCCCCGGCAGCGCCGACCCGCCGGCATACAGCAGGCCCGCGACCTTCTTCGAGGCGTTGCGGGGCCGGAAGAGCGCGCTCTGTCCGAGGGTGTGGGCGAGGCCCAGCGAGTTGCCGCGCCAGGAGTGCAGGTCGGCCTCGAAGTCTCCGGGGGCCACCGTGCGCCGGACCACGATGCGATCGGCGAGATCCGGGATGCCGCACCACTGGGCGATCTGATCGATCACGATGTCGGCGGCGCGCTCGATGCGGGGGTCGCCGTCGCCGTCCTCGCCGCCACGGCCGAGTGACGGATCGGCGGGCACGGGGACGAGGACGAACAGGTTCTCGTATCCCTCAGGCGCAGCGGTGTCGTCCGTGGCGCTCGGACGGCAGACGTAGAGCGAGGCCGGGTCGGGGATGCGGGTGTCGCGTCCGAAGATGTCGTCGAAGTTCGTGCGCCAGTCCTCGGCGAACAGCAGCGTGTGGTGCGCGAGCTGCGGGAGGGCTCCGCGGACGCCGAGCATCAGGAGGATCGCGCCCGGGCTGGGGGTGCGCTTGGCCCACCACGTCTCGGGGTAGGACTGCAGCTCGCGAGGCAGAAGCGCCGTCTCGGTGTAGTGGAGGTCGGCAGTCGAGACCACGAGGTCGGCGGTGAGCTCGCGACCGTCATGCAGGCGGATGCCGGTGGCCCGGGCGTCCGTCGTCAGGATCTCGGCGACCGGAGCGCCCGTCTCGATCTCGACGCCGTTCGCCCGCGCGAGGCGCTCGACGGCGGCGATGATCTCGGTGAAGCCGCCGCGCGGATAGAGGACGCCTTCGTCGAGGTCGAGGTGGCTCATCAGGTGGTAGAGGCTCGGCACCCCGTAGGGGGAGCCGCCGAGGAAGACGGCGGGGTAGCCGAGCACCTGTCGAAGACGCGGATCGCTGAACCTGCTGTCCACGTGCGACGCGAGCGTGCGCAGCAGCAGGGGAACGAGCGTCGGGAGGCGCTTGAGGAGCGCTGGATCGCGCAGCCCCGCGTACGACTCGTAGGTGTCGTAGAGGAACCGCGACACCGCGAGGTCGTACGCGTCGCCCGCGGAGTCGAGGTAGGCGTCGAGCTTCGCACCGGCGCCCGGCTCGATCGCCTCGAACAGCGCCGTGGCGCGCTCGCGCCCCGAGACGATGTCGAGCGGCGCGCCGGTCTGCGTGTAGACGCGGTACGCGGGATCGAGCGGGACGAGATCGAGTTCGTCGGCGGCTGTCGTGCCGAGCAGCTGGAAGAAGTGGTCGAACACCTCGGGCATGAGGTACCAGCTCGGGCCGGTGTCGAAGCGGAAGCCGTCGCGCTCCCACGATCCCGCGCGTCCGCCCAGGTCGTCGCGGGCCTCCACGAGCCGCACCGCGTACCCCTCCGCTCCGAGCAGGGCGGCGGTGGACAGACCCGCGATGCCACCGCCGATGACGACTGCTGTCTTGGCGACGCTCATGCGCTCATGCTCCGTGGTGGTCGGCCGAGGACCGCCCGCGCCGCGATCCCCGCCTTGACGGCATCGGGTACGCGCACGCGCACGCCCGGCTCGACCGGGCGCCGCAGGCGCACGGAGAGCTCGGCGAACAGATCGTGCGCGGCGGTCACGGCACGGCGGCAGTCGGCGGGCAGGAGCGGGACCACCGCGGCGGCCGCGGCGAGGTCGGCGTCGATGCGGTCGAGCACCTCGACGCGCGTCGCGCCGTCGCGTATCCCGAGGTAGTCGCGGCCGAGCGCGGACTCGTCGTGGGCGAGATCGCGCAGGAAGTTGACGTCCTGGAACGCGGCGCCGAGTCGCCGCGCGCCGTCGACGAGCACCGGTGCCGCGGGGGAGGGCGCGGGTGCGCCGGCGTTGACGAAGACCTGGAGGCACATGAGGCCGACGACCTCGGCCGATCCGTAGACGTAGTCGTCGTGCGAGGCGCCGTCGTGCTGCACCGTGGTGAGGTCGGTGCGCATGGAGGCGAAGAACGGCCGGACGAGGTCGTCGCCGATGCCGCACTCGCGCGCCGTGATCGCGAAGGCGTGGACGATGAGGTTCGCGCTGAAGCCGCGGGCGATGGCGCGCAGGGTCTCCTCTTCGAGCGCGTCGAGAGTGTCGCGGATCTCTTCGGCCGCGAGGCCGGCCGCTGCGGCGGGTCCGTCGACGATCTCGTCGGCGACGCGCACGAGGGCGTAGATGCTGCGCACGTGTGGACGCGGGCGGGGGCCCAGCAGGCGGCACGCGAGACCGAACGACGTCGAGTAGGCCGCGATCACGGCGGCCGCGGCATCCCGCGCCGTCGCGTCGTAGAGGCGGAGGCTGGTGGGGTCGCCCAGACGGACGGCGCGGTCGGTCATGGGATGCGCCGCTCGACGTCACCGGCGAGATCGCGCAGGAGGGCTGCGGCGGCGGGCGGAAGGATCGGATCGTCCGCCGCGAAGCGCACGCCGGCGAGCGTGTCGTCGATGAGCGCGCGGAGTCCGTCGCGTGCGCCGCTGGCCTCGAGGGCGCTCTGCGCTTCGCGCACGGCGATGGGGCCGGTGTGCGCGAGGGCGATCGCGTCGCTGACGCGCGGCCACGCGGTCGTGCCCCGTGCGAGGGCGACGAGCGGTGTCTGCTTCGCCTCGCGCAGGTCGCCGCCGCTCTCGCGACCCGCCTGCGTGGTCGAGCCGAAGGCGCCGATCAGGTCGTCGACGAGCTGGAAGGCGAGGCCGAGGCGGCCGCCGGCGTCCTCGAGCGACGCGAGCGCATCGCCGGAAGCGCCGGCGAGGATCGCGCCCGCGGCCATCGGGGCGCGGAACGTGTAGACGGCCGTCTTGTTGAAGGCGGCGGCGATCAGCGCCTCGGGGTCGACGCCGTCGCCCGTCACGCTGTGCTCGACATCGGCGAGCTCTCCGGCGGCCGAGATGTGGACGGCGTCGTCGAGCAGGCCGTACAGGCGCTCGCGCGCACCCGCGTCGACGTCCGAGAGAGCCACGAGGCGCGCGGCCTCGTGCAGCAGCAGGTCGCCGGCGAGGATCGCGGCGGCGTCGCCCAGCAGAGCCGCGCCGGCGGCATCCGCGCCCTGCTCGCGTCCGCGGATGCGGAACTCACCGGCGACGTTGGGCAGGCCGCGCCGCTCGATGTCGTGGTCGATCACGTCGTCGTGCACCACGAACGCGGTGTGGAGGAGCTCGAACGCGGCCGCGACGGAGTACAGGCCCGGCGCGTCGTCGGGGTCACCCCCGAAAGCGCCGAACGATGCGACCACCAGGGCGGGGCGCAGGCGCTTGCCTCCTGCGGCGGCGCGTGCGGTCGCGTCCGCCAGGGCGGCGTACCCGGTGCCGATCAGGGCCGCCCGATCACGGATGCGGGTCA
Organism: Microbacterium sp.; assembly: GCA_040509015.1. Taxonomy (GTDB): domain Bacteria; phylum Actinomycetota; class Actinomycetes; order Actinomycetales; family Microbacteriaceae; genus Microbacterium. Next base: position 1,257 of record JBEVLS010000021.1, on the reverse strand, counting down.
GCGCCGCATCGATCGCCCCGTCGATCGCGTCGCGGGCGCTCCGGCTGATCACGAGGCCCGCCGTCGTTGCAGTGCGGGGTCGAACAGGTGCAGCTGCTCGGCCTGCAGCACGAGCCACGGGCTGAAGGCCCACGGCGTGGCGGCGAGGGATGCGGCGAGATCCGCGGGATCGACCCACTTCGCGTCGACGACCTCGAGGGGATTGAGGACCGGCTCGTCGTGCGCCCGTGCGATGTAGACGGGGCACACCTCGTGCTCGACGATGCCGGTGGCATCGGTGGCACGGTACCGGAAGAGGGGCAGCGCGAGTTCGATGTCGGTGAGGGTGAGCCCGAGCTCGTACTCGGCGCGGCGGTGCACGGCGTTGATGACAGGCTCGGCGGGCTTGGGATGACCGCAGAACGAGTTGCTCCACACGCCCGGCCAGGTCGTCTTGCCGAGTGCCCGGCGTGTCACGAGCACCTGTCCGTCGTCGTTGAGGACGTGGCACGAGAAGGCCAGATGCAGTGCGGTGTCGAAGCCGTGGACGCTGCTCTTCGGGGCTGTTCCGATCGCGCGTCCCTCATCGTCGAGGAGGACGACGTGCTCGGTATCGACCATCGGACCACTCCTCAATTCGCTAGTTTAGCTAGCGATCAACGTACGGCGATGATACAAGGGTACGAAGGAGGTGTTCAACATGTCGCAGCCGTGGACGCCGCAGACTCCGCATGATATGGCGGTGATGTCGGTGCTGCAGGAGATCCGCGCCTTCAGCGACGCGCTCGATCGCATGCACGGCGGCATGAAGGGCGACATGGACATGAACGCCACGGATCTCGCCGCCCTCCGCATGCTGATCATGCGCGAGCAGCGCGGCGAGACCGTGAGCCCGCACGATCTGTCGAAGCATCTCCGCATCTCTTCGGCGTCCACCACGAAGATGCTCGATCGGCTGTCGGCGAGCGGCCACCTCGAGCGGCAGCCGCACCCGCACGACCGGCGCGGGCGCGTGGTGGTGCTGACACAGGCGTCGCGATCGGAGTTCTTCCGCCATTTCGGCGAGCACCTGCGCGGTATGCGCACGGTCGCCGACCGCTACGACGAGGCGCAGCTCGAGGTCATCGCGAGGTTCCTCGCCGACGTCGGCGACGCGATCGATCCGGCCTGACGCCGAGCTCGATTGGCGGGCGCTCCGATCGCGTGCTAGGCTCGCTTCTTGTGCCGCGGGGTGGAGCAGCTCGGTAGCTCGCTGGGCTCATAACCCAGAGGTCGCAG
>JBEVLS010000020.1:0-5393 GCA_040509015.1 Microbacterium sp. | reverse complement strand
GCAGGGTGTGACGGCGGATGCGCTCGTCGAACTCGCCGAGCTCGTCGGCGCTCGGCAGCTCGCCGTAGATGAGCAGCCAGGCGACCTCGAGGTAGCTGCTGTTCTTCGCGAGCTGCTCGATCGGGTACCCGCGATAGCGCAGGATGCCCTGATCGCCGTCGATGTAGGTGATGGCCGACTTGGTGGCGGCGGTGTTGACGAACCCGTAGTCGAGGGCGGTGTGGCCCGTCTGGCGGGTCAGCGTCGACACGTCGATGCTCGGGGTTCCCTCGGTGCCCCGCAGCAGCGGGAACTCGGCCGTCTGATCGCCGATCGTGAGAACGGCCTTCTCTTGAGTGGCCTTGTCCTGGTGGGTGCTCGCGTCGCTCACGCCGCCTCCTCGCGAATCTGGTCGTGCGGGGGTGTCGCCGGATGCGGAACGCCAGCTGGCGGGATCTGCAGGACCGGCGCGGAGGCAGACGGGGTGCCGCGCCGCCGCGTACTTACAGCCTAATGGGCCCCGGAGTCAGCTTCGGACACCGCCAAAGGATGCGCGGACCGTTGGAGGAATCCTCAGACCGATGGCGCGCCGGCCGCTCGCAGCCGCGCGGCGGCCGCGGCGATGCGCTCGTCGGGGGCGGTGAGCGAGAGCCGCACGTGCTGAGGGTGGTGCTCGCCGTAGAAGACGCCGGGTCCGGCGAGGATGCCGAGATCCGCCAGTCGCCCGATGCTCTCCCACGCGTCGCGGCCCTCCGTCGCCCACAGGTAGAGACCTGCCTCGCTGCGGTCGATGCGGAATCCGGCGGCTTCGAGGGCGGGTTTGAGCACGGCGCGTCGCCCGCGGTAGAGGTCCTTCTGGGCGGCGACGTGCGCGTCGTCCGACAGCGCGGCCGTCATCGCGCGCTGCACCGGCGCCGGGAGCATGAGCCCGAGGTGCTTGCGGGCCGTGAGCAGGCGTGCCACGAGTGCCGGGTCGCCCGCGAGGAACGCCGCACGGTAGCCGGCCAGATTCGACTGCTTGCTCAGCGAGTACACCGACAGGATGCCGCGCACATCGTCGTCCGTGACGCGCGGATCCAGCACCGACGGGATCGGCTGGGCATCCCACGGAGCATCCCACCCGAGCTCGGCATAGCACTCGTCCGAGACGATGACGGCGCCGAGCTCGCGCGCACGCAGCACCGCGGTGCGCAGGGCCGCGGCATCCAGCACCGCCCCGTCGGGGTTGCCCGGCGAGTTGAGCCAGATGAGGCGCGTTCCCGCCGGCCACTCCTGCGGGTCGTCGGAGGCGAACGGCGTGGCCCCGACGAGACGAGCGCCGACCTCGTAGGTCGGGTAGGCCGCACGGGGATGCACGACGACGTCGCCCGCCCCGAGGTCGAGAAGAAGCGGAAGGAGCGCGACGAGTTCCTTCGAGCCCACCGTGGGCAGCACCTGGTCGGAGGTCAGGCCGTGCACGCCGCGTCGCCTCGCGTACCAGTCCGCGATCGCCTCGCGCAGCGCCGGCGTGCCCATCGTCTGCGGGTACGCGTGCGCGTCCGTCGCCGCCGCCAGCGCCGCGGCGACAAGCGGCGGCGTCGCATCGACGGGCGAGCCGATCGAGAGGTCGACGATGCCGTCGGGGTGTGCCCTGGCGCGCTCCGCGTAGGGCGCGACGGCGTCCCACGGGTACTCGGCGAGGTCGGAGACCCCCACGCTCAGTGCTCCTGCGGGGGAAGCGCGGCGATGATCGGGTGATCCTTGTGGATCACGCCCACCTTGGCGGCGCCGCCCGGGGAGCCCACGTCATCGAAGAACTCGACGTTGGCCTTGTAGTAGTCCTGCCATTCGTCGGGCAGGTCGTCCTCGTAGTAGATCGCCTCGACGGGGCAGACCGGCTCGCACGCACCGCAGTCGACGCATTCGTCGGGGTGGATGTAGAGGCTGCGGTCGCCTTCGTAGATGCAGTCGACCGGGCACTCGTCGATGCAGGCGCGGTCCTTGACATCCACGCAGGGAAGGGCGATCACGTACGTCACGGTCTCAGTCTAATTCGCTTCCCGGGCATCATCTCCGCGCGCGGGGAGCCGCGAGGGCCACGTGACGACGATTGCGATGAGGATCGGCACCGCGAGCGTCCAGACGACGCCGAGGCTCGACTCGGGGACGATCACCGAACCGCCGGGTCCGCGCCCCGAGAACACCAGCGTCGCGGCCATCATGCCGAGGCCGGTCGCCAGTGCCGCCCAGCGATCGGCCGTGAGCAGGCGCACCGCCGCGAGCAGCGCGGCGCTGCCGAGGATGCCGAGCACGAGCCCGACGGGGATGCCGACGACGGTGTAGCCGTGCGCGATGGTGCCCGCCAGCCCGTACACGGCCCCCACGAGGAGTGCGACGACCCACGTGCCCGCGCGCGACCAGGAGAAACCCATGCGTCCAGCCTACGTCCGCGCCTCAGGCCGCCCAGCCCCACAGGCGGAGAAGCGCAGCGACCACGGCCGCGGCGACCACGACGACGAGGAACGGCGCGCGCAGCAGCAGGAGGCCTGCGGCCACGAGCACGGCGGGAACGCGGGCGTCGACCTCGATCGCCTGGCCCGCGCCGAGGGTCTGCACGGCCACGAGCGCGGCGAGCAGGGCGACGGTGAGCAGGTCTGCGATGCGGGCGGGCCGCGGCGCGTCGAGCCACCGCTGCGGCACGAGGTAGCCGAGCGTCTTGAGCGCGACGCAGATGATCGAGGCCACGAGAACGGCCGTCCAGAGGGTCATGGGAGCCCCTCCCGCTCGGGCACGTCGTCCGGCTCGCTCCCCGAGCCGATCCCGGTCTCTGTGCCGGTCGTAGGGCCGCCGAGCCAGTTGAACCAGCCGACGACGATGGCGACGAGCGCCGCGAGCAGGACGGGGAGACCCGGCATCATCACCGGCGTGAGCATCGTCGCCACCACGGCCGCGGCGATCCCCACCACGATCGGCTGCCGCTGCCTGAGCCTCGGCCACAGCAGCGCGAGGAAGGCGCCGGCGGCGGCGGCGTCCAGTCCGTAGACCCGCGGGTCCAGACTGGGCCCGCCGAAGGCCGCGAGGATGTCGCCGCTCAGCGCCCCGAGCAGCGTGGAGATGTTCCACCCGACGTAGATCCCGAGCCCGGTGATCCAGAACCCGAGCGTGCGCGCACGCGGGGTCTTCTGGGCGAGCGACACCGCGGTGGACTCGTCGATCGTGAAGTGGGCGGCCGCCGCCCGCTTCCACACGCCCGCGCCGATGACCGGCGACATCCGCATGCCGTACGCGATGTTTCGCACGCCCAGCAGCGACGCCGAGGCGATCGCGGCCGGCGCGGCCGCGAGACCGCCCGAGCCGATCACGCCGATGAACGCGAACTGGGAACCGCCGGTGAACATCAGCAGGCTCAGGACGCACGTCTGCCAGACGTCGAATCCCGACGCCACGGCCAGCGCACCGAACGAGACCCCGTAGGCGCTCGTGGCGATCGCCACGCCCAGCGCGTCTCGCACCGCCCGACGCGACTCCCCCGGCGCCTGCGCATCGTCGAAGGTCGGATCGGGCGTCACCTCACGAGCCTACCGAGGGGTTGCGGGCGAACCGCCGGGCCGGTCGGCCATCCGTGGACCGATCACTGCCATGCGCGCCGCGCGCGGCATCCGCTGTCGCGAAAGGGCGGTGCTCCGGATGCCGGAGACCGCCCTCTCGGCGCTGCGAGCGTCAGGCGTTGGCGTCCTGGCGCTTCAGACGGGACGCGGCGCGACCGCGCTCGGTGGCGTCGAGGTTGACCTTGCGGATGCGCACGATCTCGGGGGTCACCTCGACGCATTCGTCGTCGCGGGCGAACTCGAGGCTCTCCTCGAGCGTGAGCAGGCGCGGGGGCGTCATCGACTCGAAGGAATCGGAGGTCGACGCACGCATGTTCGTCAGCTTCTTCTCCTTCGTGATGTTGACGTCCATGTCGTCGGCGCGCGAGTTCTCGCCGACGACCATGCCTTCGTAGACCTCCTGCGTGGGCTGCACGAAGAACGACATGCGCTCCTGCAGACCGATGATCGCGAAGGGGGTCACGACGCCGGTGCGGTCGGCGACGATCGAGCCGTTCTGACGCGTCACGATGTGGCCTGCCCAGGGCTCGTAGCCGTGCGAGATCGCGTTGGCGATGCCGGTGCCGCGGGTCGTGGTGAGGAACTCGGTGCGGAAGCCGATGAGGCCGCGCGAGGGGACGATGAACTCCATGCGCACCCAGCCGGTGCCGTGGTTGGTCATGTTGTCCATCCGGCCCTTGCGCGCGGCGAGGAGCTGCGTGATCGCGCCGAGGTACTCCTCGGGGGCGTCGATCGTCAGGTGCTCGAACGGCTCGTGCACCTTGCCGTCGATCTTCTTGGTGACCACCTGGGGCTTGCCGACCGTGAGCTCGAAGCCTTCGCGGCGCATGTTCTCGACGAGGATCGCGAGGGCGAGCTCACCGCGGCCCTGGACCTCCCACGCGTCGGGGCGACCGATGTCGACGACCTTGAGCGAGACGTTTCCGACGAGCTCGCGGTCGAGACGGTCCTTGACCATGCGGGCGGTCAGCTTGTGACCCTTGACCTTGCCGACCAGCGGCGACGTGTTCGTGCCGATCGTCATCGAGATCGCGGGGTCGTCGACGGTGATGGCCGGGAGCGGCCGCACGTCCTCGGGGTCGGCGATCGTCTCGCCGATCGTGATGTCGGGGAAGCCGGCGATCGCGACGATGTCGCCGGGCCCGGCGTCGTCGGCCGGGTAGCGCTCGAGCGCGCGGGTCTTCAGCAGCTCGGTGATGCGGGCGTTGCTGGTCGTGCCGTCGGCGCGCACCCAGGCGACCGTCTGGCCCTTCTTGAGCGTGCCGTTGAAGACGCGCAGCAGTGCCAGGCGGCCGAGGAAGGGGCTGGAGTCGAGGTTCGTGACCCACGCCTGCAGCGGCGCCTCGTCGTCGTACTCGGGCGCGGGGACGTGCTCGAGGATCGCCTCGAACAGCGGCTCGAGGTCGTCGTTGTCGGGGAGCGCACCGTTGTCGGGGCGGTTGCGGGATGCCGCGCCCGCACGACCGGAGGCGTAGACCACCGGCACGTCGAGCAGCGCGTCGACGTCGAGGTCGGGCACATCGTCGACGAGGTCGGACGCGAGGCCCAGCAGCAGGTCGTGCGCTTCTTCTTCGACCTCGGCGATGCGGGCGTCGGGGCGGTCGGTCTTGTTGACCAGCAGGATCACGGGCAACTTGGCCTCGAGAGCCTTGCGCAGCACGAAGCGCGTCTGCGGCAGCGGACCTTCGCTCGCATCGACGAGCAGCACGACGCCGTCGACCATCGACAGGCCGCGCTCGACCTCACCGCCGAAGTCGGCGTGACCGGGGGTGTCGATCACGTTGATCGTCACCGGCACATCGGAGTGGATGCCGTTGTAGGTGATCG
>JBEVLS010000019.1:0-5412 GCA_040509015.1 Microbacterium sp. | reverse complement strand
GGTCCTGCGCTCCACGTCGCCGGGTGCGGGAACCAGTGCACGAACCCGACCGCGCGGCCGTCGTCGCCGCGGGCGATGGCGCCGTGGATCGGATGGTCGGGATCCGTGATGCGCGCGAACGTCAGCGCGGTCTGCTCCGCGCTCAGCTCGGACTCGTAGAACTCGAGGTACGCGAGCCACAACGGCAGCCAGTCATCACGGTCGGCCTCGCTGAGGGGCAGGATCCGGGTCATGTCTCCGAGCGTAGAAGATCGTGCACCGGTCTGAGCTCGCGTCGATGACGCCTCGCTCACCCGCGGACCATCTCCAGCTCGGGGCCGTTCGGCCCCGCCCACACGTGACCCGTCGGGACGAAGCCGAGACGCTCATAGGCCGCTCGGGCGCGGGCGTTGTCCTGGTGCACGTCGAGGAGCATCGCGGTGCGACCGCGGTCCTCGGCCCACGCGCCCGCGGCGGCGACGAGCTCTGCGAGCAGACCGGTGCCGCGATGCGCCGGCGACACGTAGACGCCGACGAGCAGGGAGTGCTCCTCCGGATGCACGCGCCCGAAGTCGTCGACCGACGCCGGCTCGGGAAGCAGCACCGTCACGGTGCCGACCCACTCGTCGCCCCGCTCGGCGATGAACTGCGCGGCCGTGTCGCCCAGGGCCGCACCCACGGTGCGGTCGGTCCAGAACGACGGGGGCTGCACCTCGGCGTTCTCGCGGGTCTCGAGGAACGCGATCCCCGCCACGGGATCGCTCAGCGCCTCGAGGCGCAGTGCGCGCACGCGGTCCGCATCCGTTGCGAAGACACGGCGCACCTCGACGTCAGACACCCGACTCCGCAAGCTCGGCGCCGGCGTGGGCGAGCTCGGCGAGCGCCGCCTCGCTCGAGCCCGGAGCGACTCCGGCGACGAGGTCCGTGAACACGCGCACCCGGCGGCCGTGCTCGATCGCATCGAGCGCCGAGGCGCGGACGCAGTAATCGGTCGCGATCCCGACCACATCGACGTCGACGACGCCGTGCTCGTCGAGCAGGTCCGCCACCGCGACGCCGTCGTCGGTTGTGCCCTCGAACAGGCTGTAGGCGGGCTGGCCCTGGCCCTTCTTGACGTGGTGGGTCACCGCATCCGTCTCGAGGCCGGGATCGTACTCGGCGCCCTCGGTACCGCTGACGCAGTGCACGGGCCACGAATCGACGAAGTCCGGCTCGGGGTGGAAATGCCCGCCGTTGTCGTTGTGTCCGTCGTGCCAATCGCGGGACGCGACGATGACGGCGTACTCCCCCGCATGTGCCGCGAGATGCCGGGAGATCGCCGCCGCGACCGCATCCCCTCCGTTCACCCCGAGAGCTCCGCCTTCGGTGAAATCGTTCTGGACGTCGACGATGAACAGCGCCTTGCTCATGATTCGAGCGTACGCCGGTACTCCTCGCGCGTCAGCGGACGACCGTCGTCCGCCACGAGATCCGACGATCCCTGGATCACCGGCTCCGCCGCTGATCTCGACAGCTTCGAGGGCCACCAGATCGCGCGGCCGATGTCGTAGGACAGGGCGGGCACGAGGAGCGACCGCACGACGAACGTGTCGAGCAGGACGCCGAACGCCACGATGAACGCGATCTGCGCGAGGAACAGGATCGGAATGACGCCCAGAGCCGCGAAGGTGGCCGCGAGGACCAGACCCGCCGAGGTGATCACGCCGCCCGTCGCGACGAGCCCGCGCAGGATCCCTCGCCGCGTACCGTGCACGAGCGACTCCTCGCGAACGCGCGACATCAGGAAGATGTTGTAGTCCACGCCGAGCGCCACGAGGAACACGAAGCCGTACAGGGGCACGGCAGGATCCGCACCGGGGAAGTCGAAGATCCCGTTGAAGACGAGCGCGCTCACCCCCAGTGCCGTGCCGAACGACAGGACCACCGTCACGATCAGCAGCACGGGCGCCAGGATCGATCGGAGGAGCAGCATCAGGATCACGAGGATGACGAGCAGGATCACCGGGATGATCAGCGTCCGGTCGCGGATGGACGTGTCGTTCGTGTCGATGTCGGTCGCGGTCTCGCCGCCCACGAGCGACACGCCGGCGCCCAGCGAGTCGTCCAGCGACACCCGCAGCTCGCGCACGGTGTCTTCCGCGGTGAGGGAATCCGCGGCATCCGTCAGCGTTCCGATCACGAGCACGTCACCGTCAGACACCGTCGGCTCGGGCGCGGGTGTGCCGGGAGGCCCGGCGACCGCGAACACGGGCTCGCCGTCCTCGACGCTCACCGCCGCCTGACCGGACGGCGCGTCCTCGGACGCGACGGCGACGCCGTCGACGCCGCTGCTGTCGTCGAGCACCGTCACGGCGTCGGCGAGGTCGTCCTGCGGCACGATGACGTAGACAGGGCTCCCCGACCCGGCCGGGAAGTGCTCTGCGAGCACGACCTGCCCGTCCCGCGCCTGCGATTCGCCGAGGACGAGATCGCTCGACGGGACGCCGTCCGCCTTGAGCTGCGTCATTCCGACAGCGCCGGCCAGGAGCACGACCGTGCACACGATCCACACGACGCGCGCGTGGCGTGCGATGAAGCGCCCCAGGCGAGGCCAGAGCCCCTTCACGGGCTGCGTCAGGTCGTCCGGGATCATCGTCGCGGGATGCTTCGGGATGAACGGCCAGAACGCCGCCCGCCCGACGAGCGCCAGCAGCGCCGGAAGGAAGGTCAGAGCCGACAGCACAGAGAACGCGATGCCGATCGAGGCGATCGGACCGAGGGCACGGTTCGTCGCGAGGTCGGACAGCAGCAGGCACAGAAGTCCCGCGATGACCGTGCCGCCCGACGCCAGGATCGGCTCGAAGGCCCCGCGCCACGCGGTGGTCGTGGCATCCCACCGCCGTCGTCCCTCGGCGACCGCCTCTCGGTATCGCGCCACGTAGAGCAGCGCGTAGTCGGTGGCGGCGCCGATGACGAGGATGAAGAGGATGCCCTGCACCTGGCCGTTGAGCACCACGATGCCTGCGAACGCCAGCCACCAGACGGTGAGGAGCGCGACGCACAGAGCGAAGACGCTCGTCAGGAGCACGAGGACCGGCAGCAGCGGAGAGCGGTAGACGATCACCAGGATGATGAACACGGCGATCAGCGCGACGGCCAGAAGCAGCCCGTCGATGCCGAGGAAGCCGTCGACGAGATCCGCCGTGAAGCCGGCGGGACCGGTGACCCAGCCCTCGAACCCGTCCGGCAGATCGGACGCGAGGAGAGCACGGATCTCGCTGACGATCTCGGCGACCTCGCCGCTCGAGTCGATCGGGACGAACAGCTGCGCCGCGTCACCGTCCTCGGACGCCAGCGGGGGCGACACGCCGTCCTGAACCCCCTCGATGCCGGCGATGTCGTCGGCGAGCGTCTGGAGGGCGGCGACATCGTCGTTGGACAGCTCGCCGTCGGCGGTCACGACCACCACGGCGGGGATCGTGTCGTCGCCGAGGAAGTCGGGAAGCCGCTCGTTCACCTGGGTGGCATCAGCGCTCTGGGGAAGGAACGACGACCGGTCGTTGGTCGACACCTCGTCGACCTTGCCGAAGAACGGCCCGCCGACCGAGCCGCCCACGAGCCACACGAGCACGAGGAGGACGGGGATGCCGACGCGCAGCCATCGGCTGGGCTGACGACTCGCGTGGTGAGGAGATGCCATATCGCTAGCTTATCTAGCAATAACATCCACGGCGAGACGGAGTTCCGATCGCCGTCCGGACCTCAGCGGACGAAGAGGAGGATGAGCGACCCGGCCGCGGCGAGCACGCCGAGCGCGAGGAACCCGACCGCGAGCCAGGTGACGAGTCTCACGAACGGAGAGCCCTTCGTCAGCCGCATGCGATCGTCCCGGCCCAGGCGCACGAACACGTCGGCCGTCTCCCGGCCCGAGAGCGCGTGCTCCTGCTCGTGAGTCAGCCGAGCGGCGCCGACGCGCCCCTCGTGGCCGAACCAGCGCGCGATCCTCCCCTGCGGGTCGTCCGCGATCACGACCTGCGCCGGAACCCACACCCCGTCCGCGAGTCGAGCGATGACCGCGATCACGGCGAAGAACAGCGCGCCGCCCAGTCCCACCCACGTGAAGATCTCGAGGATCGCGTCGATCGCCCGGTCGCTCACGAGTCTCCTCCTGCGGATACGGAAAACGGCCGCTCTCGCGGCCGCATCCGGTTTCTGAGCCACCTAAGGGAATCGAACCCTTGACCTATTCATTACGAGTGAATCGCTCTGCCGTCTGAGCTAAGGTGGCGTACTTCGCCTGAGCGATGCACGATCAACGATCTTACAGGGTCGATGGGCGCCTCGCGAACATGACCGCGACCGCTCGGGTGACGACGTGTTACGCGTGGATTCGGACCTCGAATGCCGCGTGCGTAGCGTCGTGGGCGTTCCGCGGTGAGGCGAGCGCGGGAAGGACGTCTGCGCTTGCGGTCACCACCGCCGCCGCGGACGACGACCCAAGAGGAGCACCACCCCATGTCCACGAAGAAGAAGTTCGCACTCGCGGCCGCCGCCGCCCTCCCCCTCGCCCTGCTGCTGAGCGCCTGCGCCGGCGCGTCGGCCGATGCCGGCGGATCGACGGAGACCCCCGAGGTCGTGCGCATCGGCGTCGTCGGCGCCGGAGACCCGTACTGGGAGACCTACGTCGAGGCCGCCGCCGAGGAAGGCATCGAGGTCGAGCTCGTCGACTTCACCGAGTACACGCAGCCGAACCCCGCCCTGTCGGCCGGCGAGGTCGACCTCAACCAGTTCCAGCACATCATCTACCTCGCGACGTACAACGTCGCCTCGGACGACGATCTGCAGCCGATCGGCGCCACGGCGATCTACCCCCTCGGCCTCTACTCGACCCAGTACGAGTCCGTCGACGACATCCCCGAAGGCGCGACCGTCGTCGTGCCCGACGACGACAGCAACCAGGCGCGCGGCCTGCTCGTCCTGCAGTCGCAGGGCCTCATCGAGCTCAAGGACGGCGGCTCGATCTTCTCGACCGTCTCCGACGTCGAGCCCGGCTCGAAGGTGACCGTCGAGGCGCTCGACGCCGCCCTCACCGCCACGTCGCTGCCGGACGTCGCTGCCGCGATCATCAACAACGACTTCGTCGAGGACGCGGGCCTCAGCTTCGAGGACGCGATCGCCACGGACGACGCCGCCGACCCGAGCGCGCAGCCGTACATCAACATCTTCGCGGCACGCGCCGAGGACGCCGAGAACCCGACGTACCTCAAGCTCGTCGAGATCTTCCAGAACACCTCGGCCGTCACCGACGGCCTGCAGGAGGCCTCGGGCGGCACCGCCGTGCTGGTGCAGACCCCCGTCGAGGAGCTCGTCGCGTCGCTCGGCGACGTCGAAGACGACATCCGCGCCAACCAGTAATCCCACACATCGCGTGTGCGGCCCGTTCCTCGGACGGGC
>JBEVLS010000018.1:0-17736 GCA_040509015.1 Microbacterium sp. | reverse complement strand
TCGCGCGGCGGTTCAGCGGGCGGGGTCAAGGTCAGTTCAGCGGGCCGGGTCGCGCAGCTTCGCCGTCAGATCCCGCAGCTGCTCGAGTTCGTCGTCGTCGAGACGTGACATCCGCTCGGCGATCGATCGCCCGTGCGCGGACGCGACCCGACGGAACGCCGACGCGCCCTCCGGTGTCGCCCGCACCAGCGAGCCGCGCCCGTCCTCCGGATCGGGGCACTTGGAGACCAGTCCGCGCGCGGTCATCCGATCGACCAGACGCGAGACGCTGGGCTGGCTGATCAGCATGTTCGAGGTCACATCGCGCAGACGCGCGGTCATCCCGTCGCCGCGCGTGACCGTCAGCAGTACGTCGTACTCGGCCTGCGACAGCCCGGTGTCATCGAAGTCGCAGCTGATCTCCTCGAACACCTCGTGCTGCGCGCGGAAGAGACTCTCCCAGGCATCGATCGCGAGGCGGCGGTCGTTCATAGGAATCAGATTACGCGGACGCGCCGCGCGATGGGGCGTGCCGCACCGTGCGATCCGCGGGCGGGACGCCTGCCTGCGTAGGGTGGAGCCATGGGGACCGTTCTGCGGGTGTTCGTCGGGGCTGTGCTGGCTCTGGCCCTCTCGTTCCTGGCCGCCTGCAGCGCGAGCGTCTCGTTCGACACCGACGCGGACGGCTCGGATTTCGTCTCGACCGACCTCGACGACTTCTCGTTCCAGAGCCTTGATGTCCAGTACACGCTCGGCCGCGAGGACGATGGCACGAGCACCCTCCTGGTCGTCGAACGCTTCATGGCGCTCTTCCCCGACTACGACCAGAACCGGGGCATGCGCCGCAGCATCCCGGAATCCACCGTCGGCCCGCACTCCCCGCGACTGATCTCGATCACCGATGGCGACGGGAACCCGCGTCCGTCCGAGACGGAGTCGGAGGACGGGGTGTTCGCGATGACCTCGCGAGCCGATGACTATGTGCACGGCGAGCAGACGTACGTGTTCACCTACCTGCTGGAGAACGTCACGGTGCGCACCGATGCCGGTGTCGACGAGTTCTACTGGAACGTGCCGGGGACCGATTCGCCGCAGCCCTTCGGTCCGGTCACCGCCCGCACGATCATTCCGCCCGAGCTCGCCGGTCGCATGACCGGAGGTCTCGGCTGCTACGTCGGCTCCGCGGGGTCGACGCAGACGTGTTCGATCGCGGAAGACGACGGCGCGGATACGACCGGCGCGGTGGTGCAGGCATCCACCGGTTCGCTCTACCCGTACCAGACCATGACCTTCGCCATCGGCTTCGACGAGGGCACGTTCACGCCCTTCGACCCGTCGTACCTGGCATCGCCCTGGGGGTGGCTGCAGGCGGTCGGAGGGCTCGGCCTTCTCGGTTCAATCGTGTACGCCGTCGGCGTGCGCCGGCGGCGCTTGTCCGACGGTCGCGGCCGCCCGACGATCATCGCCGAGTACACCCCGCCGCGTCAGGTCGATGCGCTCGAGAGTGCGGTGCTGCTCGGACGGACCACCAAGGCGATCCCCGCCGAAGTGCTCGAGCAGGCAGTGGTCGGAAGCATCCGGATCGTCGAGGGGGAGAAGAAGCTCTTCGGCGGGGTCAAGCTCAAGGCGCAGCTGATCGATCCCACGCTCGCGGACGGCGACGGCAAGCTGCTCCTGGGCGGACTGTTCCCGTTCCTCGAGCCGGGGACCGAGTACGAGTTCGGTCAGACCGACACCCGGTTCTCGTCGGCGGCGCAGAACATCCTCGCCCTGGCGGCGAAGGAGCTCGTGACCCGAGGACTCCGCCGCGAGGTGCCGTTCACCGACCGCGTGGCCCCGGTGCTGGCCTCGCTCGTCGCCGCGGCCGTGGTGTTCGTGTGCGGCGTGTTCGCTGTCACCGCCTCGGTCGAGCCGCTGATCCCGATCCTGCTCATGGTTGCCGCCGGCCTGGTCGTCTTCATCGTGTCGCTGGTCGTCTCGCGGGTGCCGCTCACGGCCGAGGGCGCCGAGGTACGCGATCATCTCGCCGGCTTGAAGGTCTTCATCGAGTGGGCCGAGGCCGATCGGATCCGCATGCTGCAGTCGCCCTCCGGCGCCGAGCGCGTGCGCATCGATCCGGCCGACCCCGCCGAGATGCTGAAGCTGTACGAGGTCCTGCTGCCCTATGCCGTGGTGTTCGGTCAGGAGAAGCAGTGGGCCGAGCAGCTGGCCGTCCTCTACGGCTCCGACAACTCGCCGAGCTGGTACGCCGGCTCATCCGCCTTCAGCGCGGCATCGTTCTCATCCGGGATCAGCTCGCTGTCGGCGACATCGTCCTCATCTTCGAGTTCGGGCGGGTCCAGCGGTGGCGGATCAGCGGGCGGCGGCGGCGGAGGCGGCGGCACCGGAGGAGTCTGAGCCCCGCGCCCACGTGTCGCCGGAGCTTGCACCCCGTGTCGCCGCGGCGTGCGCCCGTGTCGCCGCGCTCGCCGCGCCCCGTGTCGCCGCGGCCCGCACGCCCGGCGCAGTCCTAGCCTTGGCGGCATGGCCGTTCCGCAGACCCGCCGCGCTCGCGCCGCCCGCAAGCGCAAGCGCCGCATGGACGCTGCCGACAACGACCTCACGCCGGCGCAGTGGGCGGTGATCCGCGAGGTGTGGGGCGGCTGCGCCTACTGCAGTGCGGATGCCGCGGCGTTGCAGCGCGACTGCGTGCTGCCGCTCTCCCGCGGTGGGCGCTACACGATCGAGAACATCGTCCCGGCGTGCCGGTCGTGCAACGCCAGCAAGTCCAACGACGAGGTCACGGGGTGGCTGCGCCGCAAGAAGCTCGACGAGCGCGCCTTCCTGCTGCGACATCGGGCGTTCCTGGACTCCCTCGCGCGGGGACCTGAGGCCGGGAGCCCCGCGTAGCCTGGAGGAATGCCCACCGACGCTGCACGCACCGCGCTCGAGGTCGCCGACTGGCGCCGCCGCGTATTCGCCCTCTACGCCGCCGTCCGCGAGGCGGAGGATCCGGAGGATGCCCACGAGCTCTGGCGCATCGAACGCGATGACCTGATGGCGCGGCATCCCGCCACGCCGCTCCTGCCCGCGGACCGCCTGATGTTCGAGGGGCTGACCATCGCGCCGTATGACGCCGCGTGGCGCTACGAGCTGCCGATCGTCGAGGCCGAGCCCGGCGGGTTCGAGTTCGCGACGGGCACCGACGGCGTGGTGCCGTTCGAGCGGGTCGGCACGGTGGAGATTCCGGATGCCGGAAGCCTCGACGTCTGGCGGCTGACGACGTACGGCGGTGGGATCTTCATCCCGCTCCGCGACAGGCTCGCCGGCTCGCCGGGCGGAACCTATGGCGGCGGACGCTACCTGATCGACACGATCAAGGGTGCGGATCTGGGATCGGATGCCGCGGGCCGCACGATCGTGATCGATTTCAACTTCGCGTACAACCCGTCCTGCGCGTACGACCCGAAGTGGGCGTGCCCGCTCGCCCAGCCGGGCAACGTGCTGCCGATCGCGGTTCCGGTCGGCGAGCTGTACGGCTGAGCCCTTCGGTCAGCGCGTGCGGTGCTGCGCGTAGTACTCCAGGAGCGCGCGGGTCGAAGCATCCTGCGTCGCCACCGCATCCGCATCGCCTTCGATGGCCGGCGCGATCTGCAGCGCGAGCTGCTTGCCCAGCTCGACGCCCCACTGATCGAACGAGTTGATGCCCCAGATCGTCCCCTGCGTGAAGGTGATGTGCTCGTAGAGCGCGATCAGCTGACCCAGGACCGACGGGGTGAGCGCGGGCGCGAAGATCGACGTCGTCGGGCGGTTGCCCGAGAACGTGCGGGCCGCGACGAGCGCGCCGGTCGTTCCCTCGGCCTCGACCTCCTCGGCGGTCTTCCCGAAGGCGAGCGCCTTGGTCTGGGCGAGGAAGTTCGCCAGGAACAGCCCGTGCACGTCGCGGCCGTCGTCGGTCAGCGGGTACGCGGGGTTCGCGAACGCGATGAAGTCGGCCGGGATGAGCCGCGTGCCCTGATGGATGAGCTGGTAGAACGCGTGCTGCCCGTTCGTGCCGGGCTCGCCCCAGAAGACCTCGCCGGTCGTGGTCGTCACGGGGGTGCCGTCCCAGCGCACCGACTTGCCGTTGGACTCCATCGTGAGCTGCTGCAGGTACGCGGCGAAGCGGTGCAGCTGCTGGGCATAGGGGAGGACGGCGTGCGACTGCGCGTCGAGGAAGTTCGTGTACCAGACGTTGAGCAGACCCATGAGGACGGGGACGTTCTGCGCGAGCGGGGTCGTCCGCATGTGCTCGTCGACGGTGTGGAAGCCGCCCAGCAGGTCGCGGAAAGCGCCGGGGCCGAGCGTGATCGCGAGCGAGAGCCCGATCGCGGAGTCCACGGAGTACCGCCCGCCGACCCAGTCCCAGAAGCCGAAAGCGTTGGCGGGGTCGATGCCGAAGGCCGCGACCTTGTCGAGTGCGGTCGACACGGCGACGAAGTGGTGTGCGACGGCATCCGTCCTGGATTCCTCGCTCGAGGCGTCGATGGCTCCGGATGCCGCGAGTCCGGCCCAGAGCCACTCGCGCGCGAGCCGCGCGTTGGTCAGCGTCTCGAGTGTCGTGAAGGTCTTGGAGGCGACGATGAACAGCGTCGTCTCGGGGTCGAGATCGGCCGTCGCCTGCGCGATGTCGGTCGGGTCGATGTTCGAGACGAAGCGCGCCTCGACGCCGGCGTCGGCGTAGGGCTTGAGTGCCTCGTAGATCATGACGGGGCCGAGGTCGGAACCGCCGATGCCGATGTTGACGACGTGGGTGACCTTCTTGCCGGTCACTCCCCGCCACTGGCCGGAGCGCACGCGGTCGGCGAACGCCGACAGCGCGTCGAGCACCGCGTGCACGTCGGCGTCGATGTCCTGCCCGTCCACGACGAGGCTCGGCGATGCATCGGCGGGACGGCGCAGCGCCGTGTGGAGGACGGCGCGGTCCTCGGTGGTGTTGATGTGCTCACCGGCGATCATCGCCGCGTATCTCTCGGCGACCCCCGTCTGCTCGGCGAGCGCCACGAGCGAAGCCAGGATGTCGTCGGTGACGAGGTTCTTCGAGAGGTCGACGTGCAGGTCTCCGAGGGTGAAGCTCAGACGCTCGACGCGACCGGGGTCATCGGCGAACCACCCGCGCAGATCAGGCGAGAACGTGGCGCGTTGCTCTTCGAGCTCCGCCCAGGCCGCGGTGGACGTCGGGTCGATCGGAGCGCTCATGCCCCCACGCTACTGCGGCGCGGCACCACGCTCCAGCCGTGACCGGGCGGGACGAACACGGAACGAATCGACCTATGGCGATGGGCCGGACCCCCGAAGGAGACCGGCCCATCGGACCATGCTCGGTGCTAGAGCGCCGGGGCCACGACCGGGATCACGGTGAACGTCGCCGTGCCGGCGTTGCCCAGCGCGTCCGCGAACGAGATCGTGTGCGTCTTGGACGAGTAGTACACCTTCGTGTACGTCGTTCCGCTGCCGTACCAGCCCTGCCCGGGTGCCGCTGCGAGGGGCTCGTCGAAGGTCGCCGTGACCGCGATGCGGCCGCCCTCCTTCGCCTGATAGACCTGCTCGAACGTCGCGACGGGTGCCGTGTTGTCGACGGTCACCTTGATCGTCGTCGTGGACTTCTGGCCGACCTTGTCGGTGGCCGTCGCCAGCAGCGTGTGCACGCCGTCCGACAGAGTGGTCGTGTCGAGGTTGTACGTGACGTCGCCGTTCTGCGCCTGGTAGAAGTACTGCAGCCCGGCCGAGTCGACGCGCAGGTTGTAGGCCTGCAGGTTGGCGTCGGCGAGGTTGACCGTGACGGGCACGGTGCCGCTCAGCACGGCTCCGGCGGAGGGGGTGACGAACGACACGACGGGGGCTGCGGTGTCGAGCCAGAACGTCAGCGTCGTGGCGTTGCCGGCCACGTCGAACACGACGAGCGTGT
Source organism: Microbacterium sp. (assembly GCA_040509015.1). GTDB lineage: Bacteria > Actinomycetota > Actinomycetes > Actinomycetales > Microbacteriaceae > Microbacterium. The sequence goes on along the minus strand of JBEVLS010000018.1, from coordinate 11,831 downwards.
TGAGGCCCTCGATGGCGCCGAAGACGCCGGGCTTGACGCTGTTGAGGTCGGACCAGACGCCGTTGGCGAGATCCTTGGCGACGCCGTTGACCGTCAGGCGGTCGATCTTGCCGGCGTCGTACAGCTTGAAGCTCTTCTGAGCGTGCGTCGAACCGTCTTTCACGGTCACCGTCGGTGCCGTGGTGTCGGCATCGGCCGCGTTGGCGATGGTCGGCACGCCGACGAGCGCGATGGCTCCGACGACGGCACCGGCGAGCAGGCCTTTGAGGCGCATGATTCCCCTGTTCGTAATCCCGATCGCGCGCGCACGGGCGTCGTCGATCGGCTTCCCCAGACGGCGCTCCGGACCCCAGTCCCGCTCGCCGCAGACCGCGGTGCGGTCCATTCGCCAGTATAGGAAAGCACCACCGACATCGACGGTCGATCTGTGCCGGATCAGGCGTCGTCGTCCTCGAAGTCGGGCCACGCGGCGATGTCGACGCCGTGGTTGTCGGGCGACGCGATCGTCCACCAGTGGGGAGCGCTCGAACGCACGAGTCGGCCCCCCGCTGCGATCGCCGCGTCGACGCGCCCCTGGGCTATCTCGGCCGGCACCGACACGTCGATGTGCGTGCGCCCTCGACCGGGCTTGGCCGGGTCGAGATCGTGGAACCAGAGGTGGGGTCCTCGTCGCAGCGGATCGACGGCGTCTTCGGGGCCGAGGTCGTGATAGCCGAAGGCGGCGGTCCAGAACGGGCGGGTGTCCACTCCGTCGCCCTGTGCGACGGCGATGCCGACGACCTGCAGCCGCGAGGGGTCGGGGGTGAGGCCGTGGGCGTGCGCGAGTCGGGAGACGGATGCCGCGAGCGCGGCATCCGCGTCGCTCAGCGCCCCGTCGCCGCGGCTGAAGGTGCGAACGGTGACCCCCTCGGGGCGCAGGTCGACGTCGAGTCCGTGCTCGTCCGCACCGCTGAGATCGGCGAGGGCCCCGACGAATCGCGCGCCGACGGAGAACGAGTCGGCGCGGAAGAACGCGTGGGCGCCCCAGAACAGCACGCGCCAGTCCTCGACGCCCGGGTGGGCGTGGAACCCCTTCGCGGTCAGCCGCTCGTCGTGCGTCATCATGGCCTCCGGTTCGCGTAGTCGCGGCGAAAGAATAGCCTCGGTCCACGACATCCGTAACCCCGTGCGCGGTGCTCGCGGCAGGGCCAGGATGGACGCATGGTCAGCATTCCCAACGTCACCCTCAACGACGGCGCGTGGTTCCCCGAACTCGGCCTGGGCACCTACAACCTGAACGACGACGAGGGGATCGCGGCGATCGTCTCGGCGACTCAGATCGGCTACCGCCTGCTCGACACCGCCGTGAACTACGGCAACGAGCGCGAAGTCGGCGAGGCGGTCCGTCGCAGCGGGGTGGAGCGCGACGACCTGCTGGTCACCTCGAAGATCCCCGGGCGCCATCACGGCTTCGACAGTGCGATCGGCAGCATCGAGGAGTCGCTGAAGACGCTCGGGCTCGATCGCATCGACCTGCAGCTCATCCACTGGCCGAACCCGAGCGTCGGCAAGTGGCTCGAGACGTGGCGGGGGATGATCGAGGCTCGGGAGCGCGGCCTCGTCCGCTCCATCGGCGTCTCGAACTTCACGATCCCGATGCTCACGCGTCTCATCGACGAGACCGGGGTGACTCCGGCCGTCAACCAGGTCGAGCTGCACCCGTACTTCCCGCAGGACGAGCTGCGCGCGTTCCACGTCGAGCGCGGCATCCGCACCGAGAGCTGGAGTCCGCTGGCCCGCCGATCCGAGCTGCTCGCCGAGGCCGTCGTGGGCGAGGTGGCGGCGGCGCACGGCGTGACGCCGACGCAGGTCGTGCTGCGCTGGCACGTCCAGCTCGGATCCACCCCGATCCCGAAGTCCGCCGACCCGCAGCGTCAGCGCGAGAACGCCGACGTCTTCGGCTTCGAGCTCACGGACGACGAGGTCGGACGCATCTCGGCGCTCGAGCGCGGCCGGCTGTGGGACGGCGACCCCGATCACCACGAGGAGATGTAGCGAGCGCGGCACACTCCGCGAGCGCTGCGGGCGCGCTCGCCGCGACAACGGCGCTACGCGTCCGGCAGGGCGTCGAGCCATTCCGCGAACGTCCGGCGACCGAGCAGGGCGCCCGGCCCGGGCAGCAGAGCGCCACTGCGCTGCGCGCGCCCCATCGCGCCGGGCATCGACACCGCGGGGATCCACCCCCGGTGCCCGATCGCCCGGGCATACGCGCGCACCATGTCGACGAGGCTCTCCTCCTGAGGACCCGCGACATCCCGTGCGCGACCGACGGGCGCGTCCTCGGCGATGTCGACCAGGCGCTCGGCGACCTCGCGCGCCGCGATCGGCTGCGTGCGCGCTCGGGGAGCCAGATGCGCGGGGCCGGCCTTGGCGCGGACGAACATCTGCGCCGCGAACTCGTGGAACTGCGTCGCCCGCTGGATCGTCCAGGGGACGGGGCCTTCCGCGATGAGTCGCTCCTGCGCGAGCTTGCCCGCGTAGTAGCCCTCGGGTGCGGCATCCGCCCCCACGATCGACAGAGCGACGTGATGCGCCACCCCGGCCGCGTGCTCGGCGGCCAGGAGCGACCGTGTGGCCCCGGCGAAGAACGAGATCGCCTCGTCGGTCCTGAGCGTCTCGACGTTCGACACATCGATCACCGCCTCGACGCCGGTGAGAGCCGTGCGGAGTCCGGCTCCGGACAGCAGATCGACGCCCCGTGAACGGGCGAGGACGACGACCTCGTGGCCGCGCGCCCGGGCGACGTCGACGACGTGGGTTCCCGTGATGCCCGTGCCACCGGCGACCGCGATCCTCGACACGGTCGAAGTCTACGAGCCACCGCACGGGCCCACACCCCGGGCGGAGACCCCGCCGCACGCTCACCCGATGGCGGCCAGCCACTGCGCGAACGTCTGCCGTCCGAGGTCGGCGCCCGGGCCGGGCAGCGCCGAACCGTCGCGCTGCTGCCGACCCGATTCCCCGGGGAGCGGGATGCCGGGGATCCAGCCGCGGTGCCCCGTCGCCCGCGCGTATCCGCGGACCATCTCCACGAGGCTCTCCTCCCGCGGGCCCGCGAGGTCGGTCGCGCGGCCGGACGGCCCCGCCTCGGCGAGGTCGACGAGGCGCTCGGCGACCTCGCGCGCGGCGATCGGCTGCGTGCGCATCCGGGGGGCGACGTGCAACGGGCCGAGGGTCGCCCGTGCGAAGATCTGCTCCGCGAACTCGTGGAACTGCGTCGCACGGAGGATCGTCCACGGCACCGCGCCCGCGATGACGACGCGCTCCTGCGCCTGCTTGCCGGCGTAGTAGCCCTCGGTGGCGACGTCGATGCCCACGATCGACAACGCGAGGTGGTGCCCGACGCCCGCCCGCTCCTCGGCGGCGAGAAGCGTCCGGCTCGAGGTGTCGAAGAACGCCACGGCCTCCTCGGTCTTGAGAGTCGTGACGCTCGCGACGTCGATCACGGTGTCCACGTTCGCGAGCGCGGCGTCGAGACCCTCGCCGGTCACGACGTCGACTCCGTCCCCTCGTGTCAGGACGACGACATCATGCCCGCGCTCGCGGGCGATGTCGACGACGTGCGATCCGACCTGCCCGGTTCCTCCGGCGACGGCGATCTTCATGGGGTTCTCTCCTTCTGGGTGGTGGTCTTCGGCCCCGGCAGCATCAGCACGAGGCCGAGCAGCAGCGATGCGCCGAGGGAGATGATGTTGCCGACGACGTCGACGGCTGACATGTGCGAGAACTGCGACGCGTGATAGATGAGATGCGGGATGCCGAACACGGCCCATGCGACGCCGACCACCCGACCCGCGTCGGGCGTCCGCGAGAACGTCGCGGCGATGCTCGCGGCGGCCAGGGCGAGGTAGAGCGATCCGACGTCGCGGATCAGATGCTCGTTGAAGGGCCCGTCGATCGCGATCCACACGCGGCCGAGGCCGGGGAAGGCCGTGTAGAACGTGTCGGGCCAGGCCGCCGCCCACAGCCCGACGAACAGGCCTGTCGCCGCGGTGACCCACAGGATGATGCGTCTCAGTGTCATGCTCACACCAGTCCGACGACGCAGCCCCTCCGAGTGTGAGCCTCACATCGTCTCGTGCTGCGTCGTCGTACTGTGCAGGAGGAGGCACCCGCCATGACCGACCACCTCGACGCGGCCGCGCTCGACGCCGAGCGCCGGCAGCTCATGGGCCTCGCGTACCGCATGCTGGGCACCGTCGCCGACGCCGAGGACGCCGTGCAGGAGACCTACACGCGCTGGTACCGGATGCCGGAGGCCGAGCGCGCCGCGATCGAATCGCCGGGAGCGTGGCTGATGCGGGTCGCGAGCCGCGTGTGCCTCGACATGCTCGGCTCGGCACGCGCCCGCCGCGAGCGATACGTGGGGGAATGGCTGCCCGAGCCCGTGCCGGGGACGTCGCCGCTCGCCGGCGGCGTGGCATCCGACGACCCTCTGGACCGCGTGACCCTCGACGACTCGGTGTCGACCGCGCTGCTGGTGGTGCTCGAGTCGCTGACCCCCGCCGAACGTGTCGCGTTCGTGCTGCACGACGTGTTCGGGATGCCCTTCGCCGAGATCGCGGAGACCGTCGGGCGCTCGGTGGCGGCGACCCGTCAGCTCGCATCGCAAGCGCGTCGACACGTGCGCGAGCGTCGCGCCGGCGCCGCGTCGCGTGACGTGCACGACGCTCTCGCACAGGCGTTCGCCGTCGCGTGCACCACGGGCGATCTGCAGGGTCTGGTCGCGATCCTCGATCCCGACGTCGTGCTGCACGCCGACGGAGGAGGATTCGTGTCGGCGGCACGACGCCCCGTGCTCGGCGCGGACCGCGTCGCGCGATTCATGCTCGGCATACCGCGTCTCGCGCCCGAGGCGCTGATCGCACCCGCTTTCACGCCCGACGGCCTGAGCTTCTCGGTGACCCTCGACGGGACGCCGCACAGCGTCATCACCCTCGGAGTGCGCGGCGATCTCGTGACCGAGGTGTGGATCATGCGCAACCCCGAGAAGCTGTCGCTCTGGGGATGATCATGTCGTCGGCGTGCCGACCGCGCCCGTACCGGCGCACGCCGGCGGGTGGGGTGAGGAGCTTCGAGGTGGTCAGTGCGGGGCGTGGTACTCGGCCTCGCCCCGCTTCCAGTACCCCTTGACGATCACGTGGTCGGCGGCGAGCCCCCACCGGTGACGCAGCAGTGCCCGGCCGGGCTTGACGATCGCCTGCTCCGCCGCGATGAACCCGAAGACGCTGCCGTCCGGGCGCTGATCGGAGCCGATGCGGCCGATGCGCTCGCCGAGCACCGATCCGGCGGGCGCGGCGCCGCGATGGGCATAGGTCAGGTCGATGCCGGACGGCACGTCGAGCGGCACTTCGCCGTCGGCACCGGGGACTTCGATCAGGATGCGGCCCGTGGCCGCGGCATCCATTCCGCTCGCATAGCGGCGGATCGCCGGGATCGCCGTCTCGTCCCCGGCGAGGAACCACGAGTCCGGCCGGCCGGTGAGCACCGTCGAGCCGCGCGGACCACCGATCCCCGCCGGTGATCCGATGGGGGCCGATGCCGCCCACGGTGCGGCGATGCCGTCGTCGCCGTGCACCGCGAACTCGAGATCGAGCCATCCGGTCGCGGCGTTCCACTCGAGGGGCGTGTACTCGCGACTCGGTGCCTCACGGAGCTCCTCGATCGACGAGACCTCGCCGCCCGGGAAGAACACGCGGATGTGATCATCGGCGCCGGGCGAGGCGAATCCGAGCAGATCGCCGCCCTCCAGACGCACGCGCACGTACTGCGGCGTGATCCACGTGCGAGCGGCCAGGCGCACGCGGCGGAAGCGCAGCTCGTTGCCGCGCGGTTCGAGGGTGAAGGTATCGGTCATGTCTGTCCTCGCTCTCGGTGTCATTCCCACAGCACGACGCGTCGGCCGTCGAGCTGCTCGACGCGCGCCTCGGTCTCGTACAGCGCCGACAGCTGCGGCGCGGTGATGACCTCTGCCACGGACCCGTGGTGGACGACCCGCCCGTCGCGCATCGCCACGATGTCGTCGGCGAACTGCGCCGCGACGTTGATGTCGTGCATCACGACGACGATCGTCATGGCGCGCGCGGCGGCCTCGCGCCGCAGGAGCTTCATGAGGCCGACGGCGTGGCGCGGGTCGAGGTTGTTCAGCGGCTCGTCGAGCAGCAGGTGATCGGTGTCCTGCGCGATCGCCATCGCGACGAACGCGCGCTGGCGCTGCCCGCCCGAGAGCTCGTCGAGGAACCGATCGCGCACGGCCTCGAGATCCAGCAGCGCGATGGCGTTCTCGATGCGCTCTCTGTCCTCGGGGGTGCGTCCTGATCCGCCGTGCGGGAATCTCCCGTACGCGACCAGGTCCGCGACGCTCAGCCGGATGGCGAGGTGGTTGTCCTGGCGCAGGATGGCGAGCCGGCGGGCGATGTCGCGGGATCTCGCGGTGTGCACGTCCATCCCGTCGACCGTGATGGTGCCCTCCGTCGCCGAGATCAGCCGGCCCACCGCCGCGAGGAGCGTGGACTTGCCGGCGCCGTTCGGACCGATGATCGCGGTGAGTCCCGGACGGATCTCGAGCGTCACGTCGTCCACGGCCACGACGGCTGCGTGGCGCTTGGTGACGGAGTCGATGCGGATCATGTCAGCGTGCCCTTCCGGTGAGGACGAGGATGATGAAGAACAGGCCGCCCAGGAACTCGATGACGACCGGAAGCTCGGTGCTGAAGCCCAGCAGTCGATCGAGGACGAGCTGCCCGCCGACGAGGGCGACCACGCCGATCGCGATCGCCGCAGGCAGGCTGCGCAGATGCCGGTGGCCGACCGCCCCGTAGGCGAGGTTGGCGACGATGAGTCCGAAGAACGTCACCGGCCCGACCAGGGCGGTGGATGCCGCGACCAGCACCGCGATCACGATCACGACGTGCATCACCGTGCGCCGGTGCTCCACCCCGAGCGAGATCGCGGTGGTCTCGCCGAGCGACAGCACGTCGAGCGCACGGCGGATCGGCCACAGGGACGCCAGTGCGACGGCGACGAGGATTCCCGTGGGCAGCAGCGACGCGCGGTCGACCGAGGTGAAGCTCGCGAACGTGAGGTTCTGGACGATCGCGAAGGTGTCGGGGTCGAGCAGACGCTGGAGGAATCCCGTCACCGAACGGAAGAGGACGCCGAGGACCAGCCCGGCGAGCACGATGACGTGAAGGTCCAGTCGCCGCCGGACGAACAGCCACCAGTACAGCAGCACGATCGAGCCCGTCATCAGGACGAGCTCGACCGTCCAGGTCGCCAGCGGCGGCGCCGACACGAGGAGCGCCGGACCGATGGCGAACGCGACGACGACCTGTATGGCCATGAACACGGCGTCGAAGCCCATGATCCCGGGGGTGAGGATGCGGTTCGACGTGATCGTCTGGAACAGCACCGTCGAGACTCCCACCGCCGCGGCGGCGATCACCATTCCGACGACCGTGCGGGTGCGCAGCCCCAGCGCGTACTCCCACCGGCTCGGCAGGTCGGTCGCCAGGAACACCACGACCGCGATCGCGGCGAGGAGCACGAGTCCGACGATCCGCACGGTGGGGGAGCGGAGGAGGCTCGTCGTCGTGGTCATCGAGTCACCCCGGCGACGGCTCGACGTCGACGCGGTCGCGCGGCATCCGATGGCTGGGCGGTGCCCAGCAGCAGCCAGAGGAACACGATCCCGCCGAGGATGCCCATGACGAGCGAGATGGGGAGCTCGAACGGGAAGCGCACGACACGGCCGATGATGTCGCACAGCAGCACGAGGGATGCCCCGAGGAGCGCGACGATCGGCACCGACCGGCGCATGTTGTCGCCGACGAGCCGGCTGACGATGTTCGGCGCGATCAGTCCGAGGAACGGGATCGCGCCCGTCACGACGACCATGACGCCGGTGACGATCGCGATGATGGACACGCCGAGTCCCATGACGCCGCGCGTGTTGAGACCGAGCGCTCGCGCGGTGTCGTCGCCGAGCCCGGCGACGGTGAAGCGATCCGCGGCGATCCACGCGATGAGCGCCGCGGCGGCGGCGACCCAGAGCATCTCGTAGCGCCCGCGCATGACCGATGAGAAGTCGCCGACGCCCCAGCTCAGCAGCTCCTGCAGCATGTCGCCGCGGTAGGCGATGAAGGTCGTGACCGCGCCGATGACTCCCGCGTACAGGATCCCGACGATCGGCACGAGAACGCTGGAGCGAGAGGGGATGCGGCGCACGAGGGCGAGGAATCCGAGCACTCCGGCCAGTGCGCCGACCGTCGCCACGATCGCCTTCCCCCACAGCGGCAGGCCGGGCGCGGCCAGGAGCAGCATCAGCAGAGCGAAGCTCGCGGCATCCGTCGCCCCCGTCGTGCTGGGCTCGACGAAGCGGTTGCGCGTCAGCAGCTGCATGATGAGCCCCGTGACGGCGAAGGCGATGCCGGCCAGGATGAGGGCGACCGTGCGCGGCACGCGGCTCGCGAACAGGATGAACGCATCCAGTTCGGCCACGCCGATGAACAGCGAGATCGTCGCGAGGGCGGCCACGATGACCGCCCCCGCGACGATGAGGATCGTGGGAGAGAGCTTCTTCAGGACCGGGCGCTCCCGAGTCGAGGCGCGGTCATCAGCTCGTGACGCCCTCGTGCACCGTCTCGAGCACGGAGGTGATGGCGGTCAGACCGTTGATCACGATGTAGAGCTCGCTCGCGGGCAGGAGGATGATGTGGTCCTCCTGGGCGGCCGTCGTGCGGTCGACGATCTCGTTGCCCAGGGTCTCTTCGGCCGTGCTGCCCTCGCCCGTCGCCGCGCCGCGGTCGAAGGCGAGGATCCACTCGGGGTCGGCCGTCAGGATGAACTCGTTCGTCACGGTGTCGCCGTGCGGCGAGCCTTCCGCGCCCGGAAGGTCGGCTGCTGCGATCGCCGGGGTGAAGCCCAGTCCGTCGAAGAAGTAGCCGAACCGCGAGCCCTCGCCGAAGGCGCCGTACTCTCCGCCCGAGATCGACAGCACCAGAGCGGTGCCCGAGACCTCGGACCGGATGGTCGAGATGAGCTCTTCGGCTGCCGCGGTCTGCTCGGCCACGGCGTCTTCTTCGCCGTAGATCTCGCCGAGCTGGGCGGCGCGGACGAGCCCTGCCTCGGGATCGAAGGTGCCGGCGTAGGTGCCGGTGAGGTCGATCGTCGTGGCGATCTCGGACAGCTCGTCGAACTGCCCCGTGCTGCGGGCGGCGGTCACGATGAGGTCGGGCTCGAGTTCGGCGACGGCCTCGAAGTCGGGCTCGAAGAGCGTGCCGACCTTGGGCAGATCGGCGTACTCGGAGAGATAGTCGGGCAGGGCGATCTCGGGGATGCCGACCACCGAGTCGCCGGCGCCGATCGCATCCAGCGTGTCGAGGGTCGCGATGTCGAACGTGACGACGGCTTCGGGCTGGAAGGGCACCTCGACCGCGTCGCGTGCCACCTCGGTGTCTTCGGTCAGGTACGTCTCGCCCTCTTCGGTCACCTCGATGAGCGTGGGCTTGGCGTTCTCGACGACGATCGTGGTCGCAGTGGAGGGGGCTTCTTCAGCGTCGGCGGCGGGGGAGGAGCAGGCGGTCGCGGACAGGGCGATGGCGGCGAGGCCGGCAACGGGCCAGAGCGCACGAGTTCGAATCGTCATGTAGGTGAGCCTAACCTAAGTCTTCGTCCACCTCGCACTCGTGACGCCGAGCGCCGGTGGGCGCGCGGAAGCAGCCGGATGCCGCCGCGTCCGATGATCAGGCCGTCGGGGTCCGCTCGGCCGCGCTGGCGGCTACCGCGTCAGAGACGCGCGCCGTCGTCGTCGCGATTCTCGATGCCGACCTCGCGGCCGCGCCAGGACTCGTAGGCGATGAGCCAGCCGATCGAGACGATGAGGGCGAGGAGGATGCCGAGCCACACATTGCCCCAGACGAGCCCGAAGAGGATTCCGAGCGCGAACATCAGCGCCGTCCCGAAAGCCCACCCGGTGTGCCCCCGCTGCCATCCCGCACGTCGTTTCGCCATGGTCACAGCCTAGGGGGCGGTCAGCGGCGTCACGTCTCGGGCGTCGCGTTGAGCGCGATCATCCAATCGATGCCGAAGCGATCCGTGAGCATGCCGAATCGCCCGCCCCACGGCGGCACCTCGAAGGGCATGACGACCGTGCCGTCGGCCGACAGGGCATCCCAGTAGGACTGCAGCGACGGCTCGTCGTCTCCGCTCACCGACACCGATATGCCCGCGGGCGCGGAATGGGGCATCGCAGCAGGCGTGTCAGACGCCATGAGCACGAAGCCCTCGGGTGTCGTCAGCTGCGCGTGCATCACGAGGTCCTGCTCGGCGGGATCGACCATTCCGGGAAAGCCCGCGAACGTGTCGATCGAGAGCTCACCGCCGAAGACGCTCTGATAGAACTCCATCGCGCTGCGCGCGTGGGAGCGGAAGGAGAGATAGGGGTTGAGGCTGGACATGAGGCTCCTTGCGTCGATGCGGGAGGGTGCCCCCAGCATGACCGGGGCCTCCGACACGGGCCCGAGGGCGGTCAGCGACCGCGGTGGTCCTCGGGATGCAATCGCGGACCACGCCGTGGCTCGTGCACGCCGCTCGCCCCGATGAGGCGGATCACGCGCTGCCGCTGACCCGCCCACGGGGCGAGGAGCTCGAGCATGCCGTCGTCGTCGACCCGGTGCCCGGTCAGCGCGAAGCCGACCTCGTGGGCGAGGTGGTAGTCGAACACGCTCACCGCGTCGGGGTCGCCGAATGCGCGGATGCGCGCTTCGGCGCTCGTCCACAGGCCCACCCCGCGCAGGCTCGTGAACACGCGATCGCGGTCGTCGCCGGTGGTGGCCGTGCTTGCGGCGCGCACGATCGACTCGCCGCGCCGGGCGGCCTCGACGATCGCGCGGGACTGGGGCGGCTCGAGTCCTGCCCGGTGCCACGACCACGACGGGATCCGGCGCCATCCCTCGATCGACGGCGGCGCGAACATCGGCCGTGGCGTCGGTCCGGGTGCGCGCTCGCCGTGCCACGTCACGATGGCGCGCCATGCGCCGAAGGCCTGCATGCCGGTGACCTTCTGCTCGAAGATCGAGCTCGCGAGGGCGTCGAACACCAGATCGGTCCGGCCGATGCGAAGGTCGGGATTGCGGTGGTGGGCGTCGGCGATGAGCGGATGCCGCGACGCGTCGAATCCCGTGTCGTCGTCGTCCGCGCCGCACAGCGCCGGCAGCTGGTCGAGCGCCCACGGAGCGCCCGGCCCCCATGCCGCGCCCTTCACGGTGCCGTCGGCCTTCTGGCGCAGCGCGAGGGTCGCGACACCGTCCGGAGTCCGGCTCGCGCGCCACATCACGGCACCCGCGGTCGTCATCGTGGGGTCGCCGGCACCGCGCCGCTGCGCGAGCACCGTCCGCCGCAGCTGGACGGGACGCCGGGGGCGATACTCCGTCTCGATCGGCCGCGCGTGCGCCGGCCGCGGGTCACGCGCCGCGGGAGGCGCGGCATCCGTCACGAACGCCCGCTCGCGCGGGATCCTCGTGAGGGACGTCGTCATAAAGGCACCCTACGCCGCGACCTCCGACATGCGGTCCGGGCGCCGGAGCATCGGGCGGCGCGGCTCAGAAGCGGTCGGGCGAGGGAGTGCCGTGGCCGTAGCGGATCGAGACGTCGGCGTGACGGTCGAAACGGTAGCCGACACCGCGGACGGTGCGGACGATGTCTTCGTACCGGCCGAGCTTCGCGCGCAGGCGACGGACGTGGACGTCGATCGTCCGCTCGCCCGGTGCTTCGTCGTCGGTCGTGCCCTGCCA
>JBEVLS010000017.1:0-6387 GCA_040509015.1 Microbacterium sp. | reverse complement strand
CTGGGCGGCTACCTCGGCACCGCCGACATCGTCGACCACCTCACGTCGCGCACCGGCATCCCCGCCGACGAGATCCACACGCCCGAGCGCTTCGGACTCGCGACCGCTCGCTGAAGGCCTCGCGGGTCCGCCCCTCGGAGCCGGGTTCCGGTCGCTGAGCCTGTCGAAGCGGGCGCAGCGCGGCATCCGCCCCTACACTCGCGGCCATGACCGTCGATGCCGCCAGCACCCCCGCGTCCGCCGTCGACCGACGAGACCTGCGACTGCCCCTCTGGGTGATCGTCTGGCTCACGGTCTCGGCGGTCATCCAGGCCTACGACGCCTGCTACGTGCTGCTCGGACCCCTGTCACACGAGGGCGGACCCCTCGCAGCGCTGTGGCCCGGGCACGTGTTCTACGGATCGTTCGATCACCGCTACGCGCAGTTCGACGCGTTCGGCAGCGCGCAGAGCTGGGCGAACCTCGTCGAGGTCGTCGCGATCGTCTGGGTGCTCCTGCACGCGAAGAAGTGGTCCGGCGTCGTCGTCGGGCTCGTCGTCACGGTGGCGACGTTCTGGAAGACGGTGATCTACTTCCTCGTCGAGGCGTCCAGCGGTCTGGAGATGACGCGTCAGTCGCTCGAGCGCGGCGACCTGGTCGGCTTCCTGATGGTGGCGGTGCTGCCGAACCTGTTCTGGATCGTCTTCCCGCTGGCCGTCGTGATCGCGCTCGGTCGTCAGGTGCTGCGGGTCGGCCGCGTCGCCCTCTGACGAGGGATGTAGTTGCCGTCCTCGAGTCCTGCCTCGATCTCGAAGCGGTTCCGCAGGGGATTGCGCCCCGCGAGGCTGTAGAGCAGCGGCATCAGGAAGCCGTATCGCTCCCACTGCCGTTTGTGGACGGCCTCGTGGCGGAGCAGGCCGTCGGTGACGGGCGCGTCACCGGTGAGGAAGCACCCGCCGACGCACGTACCGCCGCGGGGGAACGCCCAGGCGGGAAGGCCCCGGAACACCCAGAGCCCGGCGCGCTTCTCGACGCGGCCCGTGCTCCACAGCGTGCCCCAGATCCATCCGACGGTCGTGCCGTACCAGTAGCCGGCGCGACTGATCGGGGAATCGAGCAGGACGCCGGGGATGACGCGGTCGATCACCGCGCCGCGCGCGACGGCGCGCTCGGCCGCGCGCTCCCAGCCCGTGGGGGGTGTGGGGATCGGACTCATGCGAGCGCTCCGATGACGCGCAGCAGCGCGCCGAGATCGTCCGTCGCCGAGGCGGGCGACGAAGGGGAGTACCCCGCGAGCGAGGCCCCGGCGAGCGGCACCGCCGCGCGCAGCCGGGCCAGCGCCGTCGTCAGCTCGCCCACCGACAGTCCGAAGGGCTCGGGGTGGGCGTTGCCGGAGAGCTCGGCGGGATCGAGCACGTCGACGTCGACATGGACGTACACGCTCGTCGCGCCGGTCGCGCGAACGGCCTCGGCGAGAGCGTCGGGATCACGGAGCGCGTCGACGGTGAGCGAACGGATGCCGCGCTCGGCGATCGCGTCCAGCTCGGCGCCGTCGAACGAGCGGGCACCGGCGATCACCACGCGTTCGGCCGGCACGACACCGGCGTCGATGGTCAGTCCCGGTGCGCCGTCGCCGACGATCGCCCGCAGCACCATTCCCGAGAACGCGCCGGACGGGGTGGACTCGGGAGCGTTGAAGTCGGCGTGCGCGTCCAGCCAGACGACGGCGAGGCCGGGCGCGCGCGCCGCGGCGTGGGCCACGGCGGCCAGTGCCACGCCGCAGTCTCCGCCCACGGTGAGCACCGGCTCGACGTGCGGGGCGATGGCGTCGGCGATCTGCTCGCGGATGCGCAGCAGCGAACTGAGCCGGTGCACGCCGGTGCCGAGGGACTCGCCCGCCTCGGCGGGCACCTCGAGCACGGTGGTCGCGGCACGGGGCAGATCGCCGGCGATCGCCTGAGCGCCGTCGATGAGCTGCATCGCGCGCGAGGAGGGGCTGCCCTGCCACTGCGGGACCACGAGGTAGCGCGTCATCCGTCCATCTTCCCCCCGCTCCGCGACTCCGCGCGACACGAAGGGCGCCGCACCCGGAGGTGCGACGCCCTTCGAGGGTGCGGTGAGTCAGTCCTCGATCGCGGCCTGCGTGGTGCCGCCGACCTTCAGCGCAGCCAGGCGCGCCTCGACCTCGGTCAGCTCGCCGACGTCCTCGAGCAGGTTGAACTGCGCGTCCAGCGTCGACGCGGCCAGCTCCTGCTTGCCGGCGGCGAGGGCCTCCTGACGGCGGACCTTGTCTTCGAAGCGACCGAGCTCGCTCGTCGGGTCGAGCACGTCGATCGACTTGACGGCGTCGTGCACCTTGTTCTGCGCCTCGGCGGTCTTGGCGCGGGCGAGAAGCTCCGAGCGCTTCGAGCGCAGCTGCTCGAGCTTCTGCTTCATGCCGTTGAGGCCGTCCTTGAGCTTCTCGACGACCTCGCTCTGCGACGCGATCGAGGGCGCGATCGCGCGCGCCTCGTTCTCTTCGCTGATCTGGCGCTGCAGGGCGATCTTGGCGAGGTTGTCGAACTTGTCGGCATCCGTCGCGTTGCCCGCGGAGCGGAGCTCGTCTGCCTTGCGGCTCGCGGCGAGCGCCTTGTTGCCCCATTCGGTCGCCGCCTGGACGTCCTCCTGGTGGTCGCGCTCGAGCAGACGCAGGTTGCCGATGGTCTCGGCGATGGCCGACTCGGCGTCGGCGATCGAGTTGGTGTAGTCGCGCACGAGCTGGTCGAGCATCTTCTGCGGGTCCTCGGCGGAGTCGAGGAGCGCGTTGATGTTCGCCTTCATGAGGGTGGAGATGCGACCGAAGATGGACTGCTTGGCCATCGTGTGTCCTTCCTTCTATAGGTGGGTATCGAGATCGTGGTCGGAGGGTCTGGATGCCGCGGCGGGCGGTTCGGGCGTCAGAAGCGGCCACCTCCTCGGCGCGAGCGCGTGCCGCCCCCGCCGAAGCTGCCCGAAGAGCGGCCGCCGCTGCTGCGCCCGCCTCCGCCGCCGAACATGCCGCCGAGGCCGCCGGAGCCGGATGAGCGCCCGCCTCCGCCACCGCCGAGCAGCGAGTTGATGACGATGCCGCCGAGAACGGCGCCGAGCATTCCGCCGCCGTCGTTGCCGCGCGACGCTCCGCCGCCGAGCATGCCGCCCATGCCGCCGTCGAAACCGCCGACGTCGTTCTGCGCGTGCTGGATCGCCTGGCCGGCGAGCTGGTTGGCGCGTTGCGCGTACTGGGTCGCCTGCTCGGGGGCGGTCTGCTGCAGCTGCTGCGCCTGCACGAGCGCGGCGCCGGCCTCGGCCAGACGCGTGCGCGCCTCGGCGCCGATCGCCCCGCGGCGGGATGTGATGTAGTCCTCGGCGGTCGAGACCTGCGCCTGCGCCTGGAGGATGAGCTGGCCCACCATCTGCCGCGCGCGCTGGGTGCGGACCTCTGCGTCCCGCACATCCTGCACGAGCGCGTCGATCTGTTGGTTCGCCGACTCGAGGCCCTCGAGCGCGAGCAGCGGTCGCTTCAGCGGTCCCGAGAGATGATTCCGGGCGATGTCGATCTGCTGGCGGGTGGACGAGATGGCCGCGGCGACCCGCCCGTCGGAATCGGGGAGGGTGGCCGCGATGGCGACGTCCTGCTCGAGCTCGGAGAGCAGTGCCGTCGCGCTCTTCTCGCCCTCGGCGAGGTCGTCTCGCAGCTTGTCGATCGCCTGCTCGAGCAGAGCGGCCTGGCCGACGGCCTCTTCGGCGGCGCGGATGCCGACGGCAGCCTCGCCGCCGTCGCCGGCCCCGATCGCGGTCTGGGCGGCGGCGAGCTGCTCATCGGCGAAGGCGATGCGCTGACGGGCCTGCTCGGGATTGTCGGCGACCGTCGAGAGAGCCTCGGGGGCATAGGACGACGACAGCACCTGCAGGTGCGCCGCGGCGTCGTCGAGCGCGGCGGCGACGGTCGCACGCTCGCTCTGGACGCGCGCGAGGGCTTCGGGGGCGTTCTGCTCGAGCTTTCGCAGCTCGTCGAACGCGGCTGCCTTCTCATCGAGTCCCGTGTTCGCCTCGGCGCACAGCCGCAGGATCTCGTCGTTCCACTGGCGCGCCTGATCGGGGGAGTCCGGTGTTGCATCGTCGAGCTGCTGCTTGAGCGTGAACGCCTTGTTGAGGTTCTCCTTCGCCGTGGCGAGCGCCTGCTCGAACTCCGCCGACGCCGCATCGCCGAACTGCGCCTTGGCGAACCCGAGCTCCTGCTCGCTGGTGCGCACGGCGTCGTCGGTCTGCACGAGGGCCGACGCCGCGCGCCGTGCCAGCTCTTCGATCGGCACCTGCTCGACCTCGGGTGCGCCGTGGCCCCCGGTCGCGGCGGGCTTCTTCTTGCGGCGGCTGCGGACGACGAGGAAGATCACGACGCCGACGGCGGCGGCGATCACGAGGAAGATCAGGATGCCGCCGAAGCCGGATCCGCCGCCGCCGGCCGATCCGCCGCCCGCGGCGTCCTGGATGCCGTCCGCGGCAGCGACGGCTGCGCCCGCCCAGTCGCCGGCGGCGAGCTCGGGCTGGATGCGCTGCTGCTCGATGGCGTCGAGCTGGTCGAAGCTCACGGGACCCTCGGAGTCGCCGGACAGGTAGTAGGCGCGGTCTTCGACCGCCACCGCGAGCAGGTACTGGTGGGGGCCGAGGTTGTTGTCCTGGGCGGTCGCGGTCGCCCAGTCGGCTGCGCCGGAAGGAGACGTGAAGGTGTCGACGTAGACGACGAAGAGGTCGGCCGTCGATTCGCTCGACAGCTGCGACAGTCGGTCCTCGACGGCGGCCTCGTCCGAAGAGGAGAGGACGCCGGCCTCGTCGAGGACCGTCGCTGCGCCGAGGTCGACCGGATCGGTCGCCCACGCGGCGCCGGCGGAACCCGCGAACACGATCGTGAGCGCCGTCGTGAGCGCCGCAGCCCATCGCACGCGCATCGATTCCCCCGTCCTCGGGCGCTGGAGCATGCCCGCCCCCGAGTCTATTCAGCCGCGCGCGCGACACGGTAGGGGATGCGGCGACCCCCGGCGAATACACAAAATGCGCCCGGGTGCCGAGGCTCGTGCGCCTCGCGGCGGCGGGTCGGGCCGACGCGACCGCACCGTTCGCGTAGCCTGACGCCTTCGGAAAGGGACGACGATGGACGATCGCTACGGCACGGACGTGCTCTCGGCGGGATGGCGCGACCGGGCGACCAAGAAGCTCGCGCGCGTCGAGGCGCAGCGCGACCTCGTGGTCGAGGTGGCGTCGGACGGATTCTGCGGGGCCGTCACCGGCGTCGCATCCGGGCTCGTCGAACTCGAGGACCGCCAGGGCCGGCGGCGACGCTTCCCCCTCGGTCCCGGCTTCCTCATCGACGGCGTCGACGTCGTCCTCGGGCCGCCGGCCGCCTCCGCGGCACCCGCCGCGCGGGCCCGGACCGCGTCGGGATCCTTCGCCGCGCCGGACACCCGTGCCCGGGTGGCGCGGGCGAGCAGGATCCTCGTCGAGGGCCGACACGACGCCGAGCTCATCGAGAAGGTGTGGGGCGACGATCTGCGCGCCGAGGGAGTCGTCGTCGAGTACCTGCAGGGCGTGGATCTGCTCGGCGACATGCTCGAGAGCGACCCGCCGTCGTCCGAACGGCGCTACGGCGTCCTCGTGGACCACCTGGTGCCGGGCTCGAAGGAGACCCGCATCGCCGACGGCATCCTCCGGGGCCGCCACGGCGCGCACCTGAGGATCGTCGGCCACCCCTACATCGACGTCTGGCAGTGCGTCCTCCCGGCATCCGTCGGCATCTCGCGCTGGCCCGAGGTTCCGCGGGGCATCGAGTACAAGGTGGGGGTCTGCCGCGCCCTCGGCTGGCCCGCACGCGATCAGGCCGACCTCGCCCGCGCCTGGCAGCGGATCCTCGCGTCGGTGAAGAGCTACCGCGATCTCGACCCCGCTCTGCTGGGGCGCGTCGAGGAGCTCATCGACTTCGTCACGGCCTGACGGCGCCCGTCGGTAGCCTGGGAGGGTGACAGGCTCCGCAGACGAACCCCGCCGTTTCCGCGACCGTCCCGTCTCGTTCGTCCGTCGCAGCGGTCGGATGACGGACGGGCAGGATCGCGCGTGGGCGGAGCTCGCCGGCACCTACGTCATCGACGCCCCGCGCGATGCCGCGGCCACGAGCATCCTGCCGGGCTCGGCGATCGACACGGCCGAGGTCTGGGGCAGAGCGGCGCCGCTCGTCGTCGAGATCGGCTCGGGCCAGGGGCACGCGATCATCCACGCGTCTCGTGAGAACCCCGAGACCGACTTCCTGGCCGTCGAGGTGTTCCGCGCCGGTCTCGCGCGCACGATGCTCGATGCCGAGCGCGAGGGTCTGACCAATCTGCGTCTCGTCGAGGCGAATGC
>JBEVLS010000016.1:0-3249 GCA_040509015.1 Microbacterium sp. | reverse complement strand
CCGAGCGGCATCATCGAGCCCGAGAACGCGGCGGGCACCCTCATCTCCGAAGCGGCGCGCGGCGAGGGCGGCATCCTCCGCAACGGCCTCGGTGAGCGCTTCATGCACCGCTACGACCCCGAGCGTCTCGAGCTGTCGACGCGCGACCGCGTGGCGCTGGCCTGCTACACCGAGATCAAGGAGGGCCGCGGCACGCCCAACGGCGGGGTGTGGCTCGACGTGTCGCACCTTCCTCGAGAGACGATCATGACGCGTCTCCCGCGGGTCTACCAGACGATGCTCGAGCTGCAGATGCTCGACATCACGAAGGACCCGATCGAGATCGCCCCGACCGCGCACTACTCGATGGGCGGGGTCTGGGTGCGATCGTCCGACCACTCCACGGACGTCCCCGGGCTCTACGCGATCGGCGAGGCGTCCTCGGGCCTGCACGGCGCGAACCGCCTCGGCGGCAATTCGCTGATCGAGCTGCTCGTCTTCGGCCGCATCGTCGGCCGGGCCGCCGCCGCGTATTCGTCAGAGCTGACGGCTCAGAAGCGCTCCGCGTCGGCCGTGGCGACGGCGCGCGACGAGATCGAGGGACTGCTCTCGGCGAACGGCCCGGAGAACGTCCGCGCCCTGCAGCGGGCGATCCGCGACACGATGACGGAACATGCGGGCGTCGTGCGCGACGAGGCGGGCCTTCGAGCCGGGCTGGCCGAGCTCGACGCGATCGAGGCGCGAATGGCCGATATCGGCGTCCACCCCGACATCGCAGGATTCCACGACCTCGCGCACGCGTTCGACCTCAGATCCGCCGCGCTGGCCGCCCGCGCGACGCTCGAGGCCGCGCTCGAGCGTCGCGAGACACGCGGATGCCACAACCGCAGCGACTATCCCTTCGAAGACCCCGACCTGCAGGTGAACCTGGTGTGGTCGCCGTCCACCGGCGTCGTGCGCGAGTCCATCCCTCCGATTCCGGCCGAGATCGCCGCGCTCATGCAGGAGGTGTCCGTCGCGGGCAAGCTCGTCGAGTGACGATCAGCCCTTCCGCCACGCCTCGTCCTCGAGATGCGAACCCGCCTGCGGGCCCATCTGCAGCATCCCACCGTCGACGACCCAGCTCGCTCCCGTGACATACGACGAGGCGGGCGAGGCGAGGAAGGCGATGACGGCTGCGATCTCCTCGGGGGTGCCCGGACGGTCCAGCGGGATGCCGGGGCGCACGGTGCGCGCGGCATCCTCGGACTCCATGTCGTTGATCGGCGTCGCGATCTCACCCGGGGCGACGGAGTTCACCGTGATGCCGTGCTGCCCGAGCTCCTGCGCCATCGTCTTCACGAGTCCGCCGAGGCCGTGCTTCGCGGTGACGTAGGCGGCCGAGCCGACGCGCGGCTGGTGCTCGTGGACGCTCGTGACGGCGATGATCCGTCCGCCGTTGCCGGCCGCCACCATGCTCTTGGCCGCCGTCTGCATCGCGACGAACGCACCGTCGAGGTTCAGGGCGAGAACGGTGCGCCAGGCATCCGCGGTCAGGTCGAGGAAGGGCCCGCCCGATCCCCCGCCGGCGTTGTTGACGAAGACGTCGACGCCGCCGAGTTCGTCGATCAGCCCGGCGATGACGCGCGCGTTGTCTTCGAGGTCGGTCGCGTCGAAGCGCGCAACGACAGCGCGCGAACCTCGAGCGCGGACCGCTTCGGCGGTCGCCTCAGCCCCTTCGCGGTCACTGTGCCAGGTGACCCCGACGTCGATTCCGAGCTCGGCGAGGGCGATGGCCGTGGCCGCCCCGATCCCCGAATCGGATGCCGTGACGATCGCGCGGCGCGGTTCTGCGCCCGCGCTCACAGGTCCTCCGGTGCGAGATCGCCCTGGCCGTCGTCGCCGAGCTCCGCCTCGACCGGCGAGGCGCCCTGCGTGTCCGGCTCCTCCGCGAAACCGGGCAGATCCTCCGCCGGGATCTCGTCGTCGTCGGCGGGGATCTCCGCCGGGTCGCCGCCGGTGGCGGTCGCTGTGTCGTCGGGGTCGGCGCCGGCGTCGATCGCGGTCGTGCGGTCCCACTCGGCCTGGGCGGGATCATCCGCCTCGATGGTGGTGTCGCGATCGGTGACGGGCTGCGGCGCGACGTCGTCTGCGGGCGTGGTCATGCGTTCTCCTCAGTGGCCTTGACGGGTTCGCTCGGGGGTGCGTCCGACGCGTCGTTGAGTGGTCCTCCGACGACACCGATGCCCACGGCGTGGTGGTCGGCCTCGGGATCTCCCGGCTTCGGATCCTTGGGCTCCTCGCCCGGATCCTTCTCGGTGCTGGGCTCTTCGAGGTCTTTCACATCGGGGGTGGCCTCGGTCTCCTCGTGGGCTTCCTGGGGCGAATCGGTCGACATCATGGCTCCTTCGGATTCGTGCGGGATCGTTCCAGCCTGTGCGCGGAGCGCGGGATCGGAAAGGGGTTGACGCGGCGCGGACGATGCGTCAGCACTGCGGGGAGCGCTCGACGCGACAGGTCAACCCCCTCGACGCGATCGCGACGGCCGCCGACGATCGAGGTATGACAAGCCCGGACAACGAAGACCTGCGCGCCGCGTTCGCCGCGGGCGAGACCGAAGCCATGCCTCCCTCCACCGCGGACGTCGTGCGGAAGGACACGACCTACGGGCCGGGCAGTGAGACCGAGACCGAGCACAAACAGCAGGACCCTCTCCCCGACACGCTGGACGACGACATCGACACCGACGCCGTGCGCGCGGTGCCGGGCACGGGCGGCCCCGACGACGTCGGCGACGTCGATGTGGATCCGGGAGATCTCGACCTGCCCTGGCGGGAGTCCGGAGCCTGAACCGACGCGCCACCCGGCCTCCCGGCGCGCGCTGGGTACGCTGAAGCCGTGAAGATCGCTCAGCTGCGTCGACTCATCGCCGTCGTGGAGGCCGATGTCCATTTCCCGCGCGCGGCCGAGAGTCTCGGCATCCCGCTCGCGTCCCTGTACACGTCGCTGGAGAAGCTCGAGGCCGAGGTCGGGCATCCGCTCTTCTCCGACACCAAGAACGGCAAGGTGCTCACCCCTGCCGGCACCCTCCTCCTCGACGAGGCGAAACGTCAGGTCGCGGTCGCACCTCCTCCCGCCCCGAAAGCCGCCCCGAAGGCTGGCGGCAAAGCGAAGGCCTCCAAGGGAAAGGGCCGCACGCCCGTGGTCAAGGGCCAGCCGAAGCCCTACAAGAAGCGTCAGGGGCGCTGAGCGGGCCTACAGCTCTGCGACCCGTCCGGCGTCGACCCGCCA
>JBEVLS010000015.1:0-4990 GCA_040509015.1 Microbacterium sp. | reverse complement strand
ACCTCGAGTCGGCCGATCCGGTGCGACACGGCCACGATCGCCTCCGTCGCGCCGATCGCCTCGACGGCGATGCGGTGCAGCGTCGCCTCGGCATCGGGATGCGACGTGTACTCGAGCGCCACGACGGCGGTCGCGGCATCCGGGTCGTGATCGCGCACGCGGCCGACGAAGCTCGTCTCGGCTCCCATCGCCGGATCGTCGACGGCGGCGAGGTGCGCGCCGACGTCCAGCGGCTCGGCGCTGATCGCGGACAGCACGACGGGCATCAGTGATCCCCGCCCGAGAGCTGGTCGACGACATGCGTCGCGACCGAGAGGATGACCGGCACTCCGGATGCCACGGCGCCGGGCGAGCCGGGAAGGTTGACGATCAGCGCACGGTCCGTCACCCCGGCGAGCCCTCGGGAGAGCATGCCGGCGGGCTTGACGCTCGCGCCCAGGCGGCGAAGCTCCTCGGCGATGCCGGGGACCTCGCGCTCGATCACACGGGCAGTCCCCTCGGGCGTCGCGTCCCGCGGCCCGACCCCCGTTCCCCCGGTCGTGACGATCAGCACCGCGCCGCTCGCGATCGCAGCGCGCAGCGCACCCTCGACGCTGTCGGCGCCGTCCGGCACGACCGTCGCGTCGTCGCAGTCCCAACCCGCGGCACGCAGCGCCTCGACGGCCACCGGCCCGCTCGTGTCGGGGCGCAGGCCCGCGGCGGAACGATCGGAGACGGTGAGGACGACGGCGCGGGGCACGGTCCCACCCTACGAGTCGCGGCGCTCGAGGCGCACGACGACCGATTTCGACGTCGGCGTGCCGCTGACGTCGGCGACCGAGTCCAGCGGCACGAGCACGTTCGTCTCGGGGTAGTACGCCGCGGCGTTCCCGCGCGGCGTCGGGTAGGCGACGATGCGGAACGCCTCGGCGCGACGCTCTTCGCGGTGGCCGGCGGCATCCGCGGGATCGCCCCACTCCGACACGAGGTCGACGATGTCGCCGTCGGCGAACCCGAGCGCCGTGATGTCCTCCGCGTTGACGAGCACGACCCGGCGGCCGCCGTGGATGCCGCGGTAGCGGTCGTCCTTGCCGTAGATCGTGGTGTTGTACTGGTCGTGCGACCGCAGCGTCTGCAGCAGCAGGCGTCCGCGAGGGATGCGCGGGTACTCGAGGGTGTTGACCGTGAACCGGGCCTTGCCGTCGACGGTCGCGAACCGCCGCTCGTCTCGTGGACCGTTCGGAAGCATGAGCGTGCGCCCCTTGGCGATGCGCTCCTCGAAGTCGCCGAAACCGGGGATCACGCGTTCGATGTGGCGACGGATCAGCGCGTAGTCGGTCTCGAGCGCGTCCCAGTCGGCGCGTGGGACGTTGAGCGGATGCCGGAGGGCCGCCGGATCCGGCCCGTCGGCCTCCTCCGCCGCCGTCCGCTCGACCTGGCCGCGGTCGACGTGTCCTGCCGGCCCCGCATCGCCCGTGGGCACGACCCCGTCCCCGAAGAGCATTCCGCACAGCCGTGCGACGATCGACACCTCGCTGAGGAGGTCGTCGGACGGCGGCGCGAGGCGGCCCCGCGACGCGTGCACGGCGCCCATCGAGTCCTCGACGGTGACGCGCTGCTCGACCCCGCCGCGCCGATCGCGGTCGGTGCGCCCGAGCGTGGGCAGGATGATCGCGCGCCTGCCGGTCACGACGTGGGAGCGGTTGAGCTTCGTCGAGATCTGCGCCGTGAGGTCGACGCGCCGCATGCCCGCCTCGACGACGGCGGTGTCGGGCGTCGCCGACACGAAGTTGCCGCCCATCCCCAGGAACACCCGCACGCGTCCGTCGCGCATCGCGCGGATCGCCGCGACCGTGTCGTAGCCGTGGGCGCGCGGGGCTGCGAAGGCGAACTCGGCATCGAGGGCGTCGAGGAACGCGTCGGACGGCTTCTCGTAGATGCCGACCGTCCGGTCGCCCTGCACGTTGGAGTGCCCGCGCACCGGGCACACCCCGGCACCGGGTCTGCCGATGTCGCCGTTGAGGAGCAGCACGTTCACGACGTCGCGCAGCGTCGCGACCGAGTGCTTGTGCTGGGTGAGCCCCATGGCCCAGCAGACGATCGTGGCACTGGATCGCCGCACGGCCTCGCCGATGCGTCGTAGGTCATCCACGGAGAGACCGGTCGCCGCGACGAGCTCGGGCCACGCGGCATCCGCCATCGCCTGTCTATACGCGTCGAACCCGCTCGTGTGCCGCGCGATGAAGTCGTGATCGAGGGCACCGTCCCCGCCGGTCCCGGAGCCGACCCCGCCGGCCCCTGCACCGTCCCCGCCGGTCCCCGAGCCGTCCCCGCCGGTCCCGGAGCCGTCCCCGCCGGTCCCTGAGCCTGTCGAAGGGTCGCACTCCAGCAGGTGCTTGCCGATCGCCTGGAAGAGCGCCTGATCGCCGCCGAGGCGGATCTGCACGAATTCGTCGGCGAGCTTGGTGCCCCCGAACGCCACGCCGCGCACGGTCTGCGGGTTCTCGAACCGCACGAGACCGGCCTCGGGCAGCGGGTTGACGGCGATGATCGTCGCGCCGCGCTGCTTGGCCTTCTCGAGCGCCGACAGCATGCGCGGACGATTCGTGCCCGGATTCTGCCCCGCGACGATGATCAGATCCGCGTCGTGGATGTCGTCGATCGAGACCGTGCCCTTGCCGATGCCGATCGTCTCGGTGAGCGCCGAGCCCGACGACTCGTGGCACATGTTCGAGCAGTCCGGGAGGTTGTTCGTGCCGATGCCCCGCACGAGCAGCTGGTAGAGGAAGGCGGCCTCGTTGGAGGTGCGCCCCGACGTGTAGAACACCGCATCGTCGGGATCGACGGCGCGCAGGCTCTCGGCGATCTCTCGCAGCGCGTCGTCCCACGAGATCGGCCGGTAGTGGGTGGCGCCGTCGTCGAGGATCATCGGGTGCGTCAGCCGCCCCTGCTGTCCGAGCCACCAGTCGTCGTGACCTGCGAGCTCGTCGATCGAGTGCGCGGCGAAGAACTCGGGGCCGACGCGGCGCAGCGTCGCCTCCTCGGCGACGGCTTTCGCGCCGTTCTCGCAGAACTCCGCGACGTGACGCTTGTCCTCCTCGGGCCAGGCGCAGCCCGGGCAGTCGAAGCCGTCCTTCTGGTTCACCTGCAGGAGCGTCTGCACCGAGCGCGCGACGCCCATCTGCTCGTTCGCGATCTGCAGCGCGTGCAGCACGGCGGGCACTCCGACGGCGACCTTCTTCGGGCGCGAGACGCGCACGCGGGTCTCGTCGATGTCGGATGCCGGGGGCTTCGTCGCCATGACCCCAGGCTAAGCCGTGACGGGCGCGTCGCCACCCATGCGCTGCGCCGTCTCGGACGCCGATTCATCGACCTCTTCGACGGTGGGTGCCTCGGCGTCACCGACCGCCGCCGCGGTGATCCTGCTCGCCATGCCGCTGAAGATGAACCCGTGGAACGGCAGCACCGCCAACCAGTACAGGCGACCGGCCAGGCCGAGGGGGAAGAAGACCGCACGCTGGTCGTAGCGCGAACCGCCGTCCTCCGGCGTCACGCGCATCTCGAGCCAGGCGAGACCCGGCACCTTCATCTCGGCACGAAGACGCAGGAACGATCCCTGCTCGATGGCCTCGACGCGCCAGAAGTCCAACGCGTCGCCGACCGCGAGTCGCGCGCGGCTCCGTCGCCCGCGGGCCAGGCCGATGCCGCCGACCAGGCGGTCCATCCAGCCGCGCACGGCCCAGAGGAACGGCGAGGAGTACCAGCCGTTCTCACCGCCGATGCCCTGCACGACGCGCCAGAGCGCCTCGGGGCTCGCGCTCGTCTTCGCAGTCCGAACGTCGGTGAACGCGACGCGGCCCGCCCACTCCGGGTCGCTGGGCAGCGGGTCGCTGGGCACGCCGAGGACTTCGGCGTCCTGCCAGCTCGTCTCGACGGCGTCGGCTTCGTCGCGGGTGAGGGCGAGCCGCACCGCACGGCGGTAGGGCGTGAGTCCTTCGTGCGGCAGCGGGATGAGCGCGTCCACGTCGTGGTTCTTCATGACGCACTCGTTCTGCAGCGACTCGACGAGCGGCATCGCGATCGAGCGCGGAATCGGCGTCACGAGGTTGACCCAGTGGGACGCCAGGCGCGGCGTGAGCACGGGGAGCGCCGCGATCGCCCGCTGCGGAAGTCCCGCCTCGACGGCGTATCCGTTCATCATCTGCCCGTATCGCAGGACGTCGGGGCCGCCGATGTCCACCGCGCGGTTGACGTCCGGTGCGACACGGGCGGCACCGAGAAGGTAGTGGAGGACGTCGCGCACCGCGATCGGCTGGATGCGGTTGCGCACCCACTTCGGCGCGGGCATGTAGGGCAGCACCTCGGTGAGGTGCCGCACCATCTCGAACGAGGCCGACCCTGAGCCGATGACCACTCCGGCCTGGAGCACGAGCGTCGGCACACCGCTGGCGAGGAAGACCTCGCCGACCTCGACGCGCGATCGCAGGTGGGCCGAGAGCGGGGCGTCGTCGGGATGGAGCCCGCCGAGGTACACGATGCGGGTGACGGATGCCGCGGCGGCCGCGCGCGCGACGGTCTCGGCCGCCGTGCGGTCGGCGTCTTCGAACCCGCGGCCGGCCGACATCGAGTGCACCAGGTAGTAGACGACGTCGGCGTCCGCCACCGCTTCGGCCACGGGCGCCGCTTCCGAGGCGTCGCCGGCGACGACCTCGACACGATCGCCCCAGGTGAACGTCGCGATGCGCTCGGGATGCCGTGCGAGCACGCGGACCCGGTAGCCGGCGGCGAGAAGGCGCGCGACGAGACGTCCTCCCACGTAGCCCGTCGCACCGATGACCAGCGCGCGCGGCGGACTGCCGTCGGCGCGGGGGATCGCGGTGAGTTCGGGTTCGCGTCCGGTGGGTGCGGTGAGATCGTCCATCGTCGCCACGCTACGTCGACCGGCCGGTCACGACGTAGGGGTTGACCAGCCCGCGCGAACGTGTAGAAGCGGGCCGGCGCCCTCAGCGCC
>JBEVLS010000014.1:0-6395 GCA_040509015.1 Microbacterium sp. | reverse complement strand
TGGTCGGCGTCGTCATGGGCTCCGACTCCGATTGGCGCGTCATGAGCGACGCGTCGCAGGTGCTCTCCGATTTCGGCATCCCGCACGAGGTCGAGGTGGTCTCGGCTCACCGGACGGTCGACAAGCTCGTGCGGTACGGCCGTGAGGCGCGAGGGCGCGGCATCCGCGTCATCATCGCCGGCGCCGGCGGCGCCGCCCACCTCCCCGGCATGCTCGCCTCGCTCACCGCTCTCCCGGTCGTCGGCGTCCCCGTGCAGCTGGCCACACTGGACGGCCTCGACTCGCTCCTGAGCATCGTGCAGATGCCCGCCGGCATCCCCGTCGCCACCGTGTCGATCAACGGGGCGAAGAACGCGGGCCTCCTCGCGGCGCGGATCCTGGGGTCGGCGGATGCCGCGCTCGGCGACGCCGTCGAGGCCTACGCACGCGACCTCGAGACACAGGTCGAGGAGAAGAACCGGCGGCTGAAGGAGTCGCTGTGAGCACCATCAGCGCGGCGCGGATGCCGTCGCAGGCCGACCGCGGGGCTCGCCTCGTCGAGGAGCGGCCGTTCCGGCATCCGGACGCCCGATCCCGCGCGTTCATGTCGCGTCGGGGCTGGTGGCTGGTCCTCTTCAACTTCCTGATCCCGGGCTCGGCGCAGATCCTCGCCGGCAGCAGGCGCCTCGGACGCTTCGGTCTCGGCGCCACGATCGCCATGTGGGTGATCCTCGTGCTCACGGTGCTGAGCGCCCTGCTGGCGCCGACTGCGCTCCTCGGCTTCGCGACCGGCGCCTGGATCCCCGACTTCCTGTCGCTGCTGCGGCCTCTTCCGCTGCTGATCGCTCAGGGACTGCTGATCGCCTACGCGGCGCTGTGGGCCGTGCTCACGATCGACACCCTTCGCCTCGTGCGCCTCGTGAAGACGGGGGCGGGCGCCCGGTTCGGCATCCTCGCCCTCGCGATCGTCCTGCTCGTGGCCGCCACCGGTTCGGCCGCGTACGCCGCCAACGTCGCCGGCACGACGCGCGACACGATCCAGACCGTCTTCGGCGAGAGCGGACCCTCCGTCCCGCCCTCGGACGGCTACTACAACATCCTGCTGCTCGGTGCCGACAGCGGCGAAGGCCGCGACTCGATGCGCTTCGACAGCATCTCGGTCGTGTCGATCAACGCCGACTCCGGCGCGACGACCATCACCGGCATCCCGCGCGACATGCCGAACTTCCCGTTCTCGCCCGGGCCGATGCAGGACAAGTACCCGAACGGTCACGAGAGCCACTCCGACCCGAGCTGTGGGTGGGGGAGCGGCATCAATCAGCTGCGCACCGAGGTCGAGGTCTGCCAGGACGGCACGGCGCTCTACCCCGACGCCGCCGCGAACGGCTCCGCCCCGGCCGTCGAGGCGACGAAGGATGCCGCGGAGGGGATCCTCGGCATCGAGATCCCTTACTACGTCTTCATCGACATGCACGGGTTCGCGGCCCTCATCGACGCCCTCGGCGGTGTCGACATCACCGTCGCCGAGCGTCTGCCCAAGGGCGGCGGCCCCGCGTACTCGGGGCAGCCCGCAGAGGAATGGGCGATCGGCTGGATCGAACCCGGCCCTCAGCACATGGACGGCGACACCGCCCAGTGGTACGCACGATCGCGCTACACCACGAGCGACTTCGACCGCATGGCGCGGCAGCGCATCCTGCAGCAGGCGATGCTCGCGCAGTTCACTCCCCAGACGGTGATGACGCGCTTCCACGACGTCGCGACGGCCGGTGCCGCGATCGTCGAGACCGACGTGCCGCAGTCCCTCATCCCGTTCCTCGCCGAGCTCGCGCTCAAGGCGAAGGAGCAGCCGGTGACCGCGATCGAGCTCACCCCCGAGGGCGGCATCGATCAGTACGCGCCGGACTGGGCGTACATCCAGGAGCTCATGCGCACCGCGATGCACCCGCCGACTCCGACCCCGACCCCCGAGGGCTGAGTGGTGGTCGCCACGCTGCGTGTCGTGCTGGACCAGCTCGTCACGCCCACGGACCCGGATGTCGTCGAGGCGTCGCGCGAGCTCGCGAAGGCCCTCGTGATCGGCGCACCCAGCGGCTGCGAGGTCGAGGCGATCGTACCGGCGGGCGAGTTCGAGCCCGTCGAGGGGCTCGCAGGGGTGCGTCGCGTCGGTCTGCCGCGGCGAGAGCTGGCCGCGGCGCTGCAGATGGGGATCGGCACCGGCATCGGCGGCGGCATGATCCATTCGCCGTCGCTGTTCGCGCCCCTCGTGCGTCACGACCGCGTGCACGACAACGACCAGACCGTCGTGACGGTGTGGGACCTTCGGCCGTGGGACTCGCCCGACGAGCTTCCGCGCGGGGTCGCAGCATGGCACCGCGCGATGCTCAAGCGCGCGGTCAAGCACGCCGATGCGGTCGTGGTGCCCACGCACTCTCTGTCGCTGCGCCTCGCCGAGATCGCCCCCCGGCTGAAGGACCGCATCCGCGTCATCGCCGGCGCATCCCCGCTGGGATTCGCCGTCCCCACCGACGAGGTCGGCCGGCGCCGCGAACTCGACCTGCCGGAGGGCTTCGTGCTGCTCGCCGGCGGACCGATGCCGTCGGACGGACTGTCGACGGGGCTCGCGGCGATCGCGGCATCCGGAACCGACCTGCCCGTCGTCGTGATCGACGTCGAAGAAGGGCACGAGCCCGCCGTGACCGATATCGGCGCCGCCGCGGGCATCGCCGAGCAGCGTCTGCACGTGCGCGGACGCCTCGCGCCCGCCGATCGCGGCGCCGTGTACGGCGCCGCAGTGGCGTTCGTCGCCCCGTCCATGCGTGAGGGCTTCCCCTGGCGCCTCGTCGACGCACTCGCGCTCGGCGTCCCGGTGATCGCGACGGGTTCCGCCGTGCACCGCGAGGTCGTCGTCGACGGGGGAGTGCTGATCGACGCGACGGATGCCGCCGCTGTGGCCCCCGGGCTCGGAGACGCGCTGCGAGATGCGCTCGGCTCGACGTCCGCGGCCGATCGGCTCGCCGTGCTGTCGGGGGATCGCGGGCGCTCGTTCTCGTGGCGAGAGGCGGCCGACAAGGTGTGGCTGCTGCACGCCGAGATCTGAGGGACCGCGCCGCCCCCTAGGGTGGATAGGACGTTTTCCGCGACCCGAGGAGATGGTGGTGCGCTTCCACTGGATGGACACGCTCCGGGGCACGGCGATCCTGCTCATCGTGATCCTGCATGCCGTCGAGCTTCCGGCGCTCCTCTCAGGGGTGCCCTCGCCGCCGTTCTTCACGTTCCTGAACGCGGCGGTCACGCCGTATCGGATGCCCATGCTGATGGTGCTGTCGGGCATGCTGCTCGGCCGCGCACTGTCGAAGCCGCCGCGGAGATACGCCACCGGCAAGATCCGCACCCTCGTGTGGCCGTACGCCGTATGGGTGATCGTCTACTGGCTCGTGACGGCACCGTCCGAGTTCCCGCAGTGGGAGGACTGGATCGCGACGAGCTGGCTCTGGTACATCTTCTACCTCGCCGTCTACTTCGCCGTGGCGCCGTTCCTCACGCGCCTCCCCACCGTGATCCCGCCGCTCGTGTTCTGGACCGTCTCGGCGATCGTGCCCGATCCGCACTGGACGCAGCTCTTCCTGTTCGCCGGCTACTTCTTCGCCGGTCACGCCGTGTGGCAGCACAGGGCCCTCCTCCGCCGCGCCGACAACGGCTGGGTGGTGCTCGGCGGGGTCGTCGCGGCGATCCTCCTGCCGGTGGGCTACATGCTCCAGCAGGCCGGCAACACGTTCTGGATCCCGCTGCGCAACGAAGAGCTCATCTACGCGCCGCTGACCCTCCTCGGGATCGGCGCGCTCGTCCTCGTCGCCAAGCGCATCCCCGACCGCTTCACGGCGCCGCTGCGCTACTTCGGCCGCAACTCGGTCGTCTTCTACCTCATCCACTTCCCCGTGCAGATCCTCGTCACGAATCTGCTGGGCAGAGGCTGGCTGTGGGACTGGCGGCTCCACGTGGGCCTCGGCATCGCGATCCCGGTCGGACTGGGCATGGTGATCGTGTGGCTCCGGCGCTGGCCGCTGGTCGATGCGTTCTTCGTCATGCCGTGGCCCGGTGCACGCGAGAAGACGTCCCTCGCCGGCGACGCTGCGCGCGGCCGCCGTGCGGTCGACGGATCCTGACACCGACGGCGAGAGGCGAGCTTCGAGTTCGCCTTCTTTCGGCGTGTCGTGCGCCGTTTTTCGGTTCGGAGTGGTGCTCATCTGCAACATAGGTCACACTGTTCACATGTTTGGAAGTGGTGAGGCGCGATGATCGCCGCGCTCGGTCGTCTTGTCATCTCGAGTCTGGCCGTCCTGGGAGTCGTCGTCTCGCTGCTCGTCGGGAGTCCCGTCAGCGCTGCCTCCGCAGCCCCGACGACTGTCGCGCAGTCCTCGCCGGCGGTATCCGAAGCCGTCGGCACCGGCATCGTGAAGACAGCCGACCTGTCGCGTTTCCGGCCGGGCAACATCATCAGCGATCAGGTCTTCTACAACAGCGGAACGATGACCGAGGCGCAGATCCAGTGGTTCCTCGAGTCGAAGGTCGCCAGCTGCCAGTCGGGCTACACGTGCCTCAAGGACTGGTACGACACGTCTCGCTCGACGAACGCCGACGCGATGTGCGGGGCGTACTCGGGCGGGTGGCGTGAGCGCGCGTCCACCATCATCTACCGGGTCGCCCAGGCGTGCGGGATCAATCCGCAGGTCATCCTCACGACGCTCCAGAAGGAGCAGGGACTGGTCACGCACACGTGGCCGAGCACGAGCCGCTACACGATCGCGATGGGGCAGGGCTGCCCCGACACCGCGGCGTGCGACACGCGGTACTACGGCTTCTTCAACCAGGTCTACGGCGCGGCGTGGCAGCTCAAGCGCTACGGCAACCCCCCGGGCACGAGCAACTACTTCAACTGGTACGCGCCGGGCAAGACGTGGAACGTCCGCTTCCACCCGAACGTGAACTGCGGGTCCACCCCGGTCTACATCGAGAACAAGGCCACGGCCGCGCTCTACTACTACACGCCGTACCAGCCGAACGCCGCTGCGCTGGCCGCCGGGTACGCCGCCGCGAACGACGCGTGCTCCTCGTACGGCAACCGCAACTTCTACAACTACTTCAACGACTGGTTCGGCTCGAGTCAGGGCGAGCGGATGCAGGTGCTGCAGGTGAGCGGCACGTCCGAGCGCTATCTCATCAGCGACGGCGCGCGCTGGCGCCTTCCGACCGCCGAGATCGCCGCCCAGTTCACGTGGATCTCGTCGGTGCGCGACGCCAGCCGCTCGGTGATCGAGGCGTACCCCGACCGCGGCGCCGCCAAGCGCGCCGTGCGCACCGAGGCCGGCAACGTCTACCTCCTCGACGGCGGGCAGCGCAAGCGACTGCGCGACGTCTACCAGGTCGCGGACTTCGGCTGGGACTACGGCTCGCTGCCGGTCGCCAGCGAGGCCCAGGTCGCCCGCTACGGCGACGGCGGCTGGCTCGAGCGAGCCGTCACCTCCAGTGGCACCACCTGGCTCATCCAGAGCACTTCCCGCCGCGAGATGGTCGATCTGGCGATCCTCCCGCGCTACGGCATCCCCGCGCTCTCCTCCGGGATCTCTGCGACGATGCTGGCGGAGTACACGATCTCGTCGCCCGTCATCGGCGCCGGCGTGTACCGCGACGCCACCAACCCGTATCGGCTGCAGACCGACGGCGGCACGTACGTCGTGCCGGATGCCGCGAGCGGTACGACCATCGCACGGAGCGCCCGCCCCCTCACGGCGGAGTCCTTCGCCTACCTGCGGGCCTCGTCCTCCATGCCCGTGCGCATGACGTCGGGCGGCAAGTCCTACGTCATGGTCGACGGCGGCTGGCTCGAGGTCGCGGCCTCGCAGTATCCGTCGGGGCTGTCCTTCACCTCGCTGCCGAACGGCTCGGCAGCGGGCCTGTCCACCGTGGGCCGTGTCACAGGACCGCACTTCATCCGCGAGCGCTCCGACTCCCAGACCTACCTGGTCTCGTGGGGCACGCTGCAGGCGGTGTCCGCGGCGGATCAGGCCTGGGTCACCCGCACCTACGGCGTGAGCTCGCAGGTCTGGATCGCCCTCGACGGCACGATCGGCGACGGCGTCAATCCCGAAGGGCTCGTCCGCACGGCCTCCGGGACCAACTATCTGCTCGACGGCACGCGCGCCTACCGCTTCCGCGACTGCACGCAGGTCGCGGCATGGGGCGGCGACTGCACCACGCTTCCGACCGTCACCGACGCGAAGATCGGCACGTATGCCAACGCGGGTCTGCTCGCGCACCTCGTGCGGTCTCCCGCAGGCACGATCTGGCTCCCGCAGGGCGGTCAGATGCGGCAGGTGCTCGATCCGGGCATCCTCGCCGTCTACGGCATCCCGTCC
>JBEVLS010000013.1:0-9190 GCA_040509015.1 Microbacterium sp. | reverse complement strand
CGTCGAGTCGCCGATGCCCTTGCGGCGGCGCAGGGCGGCCGCATCCGCCAGCTGTTCGTCGCTCAGTCCCGCGATGGCATCGGCGGCCGCGCGGAACGCCTTCGACTTGTACCGCGACGACCGCTCGCGCTCGAGCAGCGTCGCGATCTCGGCGAGGGCGTCGTGCGGATTCATGCCCGCACGACGCCTTCGGGCCGAGTGAGGATCACGGGGTGGAACCCGCCGGAGCGGACCGCTTGATGACGACCGGCGCGCTCGCGAGGCGGTGCAGCGCCCAGCCGAACATGATCGACAGGATGCCGACGCCCATCGCGAACGCCGCCACGCCGAACGACACGACGGAGGTGAACAGCGACGCCCGCAGGAACGACGCGTTCATCATCGTCGCGCGGATCGGGTCGTCCATCGGCAGCTCGGCGTAGGTCGTGCCGTCCGAGGCCTCCAGGGCGTGGTGCTGGATGATGTCGGCCTGGACGAAGGCGGTGAAGGGACCTTGCACGACCTGACCCTGGAACGCGATCGCGTCGTCGGGGATCGTGATGTTCTCGGCGCGCAGCTGCGACGAGACCATGATCCACACGACCAGGCCCACCACGATGAGCGCGATGCCGGCGAGGATTCCGAGGACGCCGACCACCTTCACGCCGCCGAGCTTGCGGGCGGGGTGTTCGACGGCGGCCGCCGTGTCGGCGGGGACGAGCGTGTCGCTCATGGCTTCCTCCTGGTGGGAACGGGTGGTGTTCCTCACGCTATCGCCGCGCGCTCGAGCGGCGGAAGAGGGCGGGCCGTGACAAATCGATGTGGTCAGACCACAAGGTCGCGCGTCGCCTCGACCCACTGGGCGAGCTTGCGCTGAGCGGCTCCGCTGTCGACCGCCGCGGCCGCGTCGTCGCGCGCCTCGGCGAGCCTGTCGACGATCGGCCGCTGCACCTGCGTCGCATCGCGGAACAGACGGTAGGCCACGATGCCGGCTGCGGCGTTGAGCAGCACGATGTCGCGGACGGGTCCGGTGTCGCCCGCGAGCACGCGGTGGACGACGCCGGCGTTGTGCGCGGGATCGCCGCCGAGCAGGTCGTCGATCTCGGCGAGCGGGATGCCGAGGTCGCGGGGGTCGAGATCGTGCTCGTGCACGTCGCCGCGACTCACCTCCCACAGCCTGCTGTGGCCCGTCGTGGTCAGCTCGTCGAGCCCATCGTCGCCGCGGAAGACGAGCGCCGTGGCGCCGCGCGTGCGGAACACGCCGGTGATGAGCGGCACGCGGTCCAGCTGGGCGACGCCGACCGCGTTCGCCTCGGCGCGGGCGGGATTGCACAGCGGGCCGAGGAAGTTGAAGACCGTGGGCACGCCCAGTTCGCTGCGCGTCGGGCCCGCGTGCTTGAAGCCCGGGTGGAACGCCGACGCGAAGACGAAGGCGATGCCCGCGCGCTCGAGCGTCTCGGCGACCGCGTCGGGCGTCAGGGTGAGCTCGATCCCGAGTGCCGAGAGGACGTCCGACGACCCCGACGACGAGCTCGCGGCACGGTTGCCGTGCTTGACGACGGGAATTCCGGATGCCGCAGCGACGACCGCCGCCATCGTCGAGATGTTGACGGTGCCGAACCTGTCTCCGCCCGTGCCCACGATGTCGAGGACCCCGGAGTCGACGGGAAGGGGCAGCGCCGCCTCGAGGATCGCGTCGCGGAAGCCCACGACCTCGTCCACGGTCTCGCCTTTGGCGCGCAGCGCGACGAGGAATCCGGCGATCTGGGACGGCGTCGCCGAGCCCGCCATGATCTTGCGCATCGCCCACGTCGACTCCGACACGCTGAGGTCGCGTCGATCGAGGAGGGCCGTGAGGATCACGGGCCAGGAGTGCAGATCCGCCATGCGATCGAGCCTATCGAAGGCCGCGGAGCCGAGTTCCACGCGGTTCCGTGCCCGAGGGCATCCCGGATGCCGCGCCCGCACAGCATCCGTACATGCTGTTCTCGGCCGAATCACCGGCGATTCTTAGGCTGTCCTAAGTTCACGGCATCCCAAATCGTTGTCTCCGGATGGGATTATCGGCCTCCGGTATCGGCAATAATGGGGAGCGTGACGACCACCCCAGCGACCTACTCTCAGGCCATGCGGTCCGTGAAGCGACCGGATCCGGTCGCTGTCGGCACCATCGTGTGGCTCGGCAGCGAGGTGATGTTCTTCGCGGGACTTTTCGCGATCTACTTCACCCTGCGCAGCACCTCCCCCGAGCTGTGGGCAGAGGAGACCCAGCTGCTGAACGTGCCGTACGCGGCCGTCAACACGCTGATCCTCGTGCTGTCCTCCGTCACGTGCCAGATGGGCGTGTTCGCCGCGGAGCGCTTCCAGCCGTACACGATCAAGTCCAACCGCTTCTGGCAGCGCTGGGGCATGGTCGAGTGGTTCTGGCTGACGTTCGCTCTCGGTGCGATCTTCGTGTCGGGCCAGGTGTGGGAGTACGCCCAGCTGGTCGCCGAGGGCATGCCCATCGACGCCAACGCCTACGCCTCGGCGTTCTACATCACGACCGGCTTCCACGCCCTGCACGTCACGGGTGGCCTCATCGCCTTCCTGCTCGTGATCGGCCGTGCGTACGCCGTCAAGAACTTCGGCCGCAAGGAGATGACCTCGTCCATCGTCGTGTCGTACTACTGGCACTTCGTCGACGTCGTCTGGATCGCCCTGTTCGCCGTCATCTACTTCCTGAAATAGAGCGGAGCTGAACACCCCCATGGCACGAGAGAAGACGCGCCGCTCACCCGGTCGCCGCAGTCCCTGGGCTGCCGCTGCGCTCATCGGAGTCGGCCTGCTGCTCACGGGCGGCATCTACGCCGGCGCCTCGGCGGCGATGGCCGCGACCGACGATGCACCGACCGCATCCGCGCTGACCGTCGAGGACGGCAAGAAGCTGTTCCAGGCGAACTGCGCCACCTGCCACGGCCTGAACCTCCAGGGCACCGGCGACGGCCCGTCGCTGTACGGCGTCGGCGAGCTGGCGGTCGAGTTCCAGATGGCCACCGGCCGCATGCCGCTGCAGATGCAGGGGCCCCAGGCACCGCAGAAGCCCGCTCAGTTCACCGAGGCTCAGATCGAGGCCATCGCGGCCTGGGTCCAGACCACCTCCCCCGGCCCGACCTACCCCTCCGACGAGACTCTCGACGGAGAAGGCGACGTCGCGCACGGTGCCGAGCTGTTCCGCATCAACTGCGCGATGTGCCACAACGTCGCCGCCGCGGGTGGCGCGCTCACCGAGGGCAAGTACGCCCCGGGTCTGCAGAGCACCAGCGCGCTGCACATGTACGCGGCGATGGTCACCGGCCCGCAGAACATGCCGGTGTTCAACGACATGAACCTCACGACCGAAGACAAGCGCGACATCATCTCCGCGCTTCTCTTCCTGCAGCAGAACGAGTCGCCCGGCGGCTTCTCGCTCGGCTCGCTCGGCCCCGTCTCCGAGGGCCTGTTCATCTGGATCTTCGGCATCGGCGCACTGATCGCCATCACCGTGTGGATCACGGCGAAGTCCAACTGATCATCACGACCTGACATTCACGAACGAGGAGCAGCATGGCACACGAGGACGACCCGCTCGAGCACGAGAGGGCTTCCTGGAAGCCCTCCGCCGGGCTCGCCGTCGCGGTGACCGACCCGGTGCGCAACCCGGAGCTGCCGCCGCACCGTGAGCGGGTGACCGACAAGGACCCCGCCGCCATGAAGCGCGCGGTCCGCACGGTCTACACGCTCTTCTACCTCTCGGTCGCCGCGTCGATCTGGGCGGTCGCGGCGTACATGATCTTCCCGATCGAGAGCGGGCGGATCGTCGACATCCGCAACAACAACCTCTTCATCGGACTCGGCATCGCCCTGGCGCTGCTGGCCATCGGCATCGGTGCGATCCACTGGTCCAAGGCGATCATGTCCGACAAGGAGTTCATCGAGCCCCGTCACGCCACGCGCGGCCGCGACACGACCCGCCAGGGTGCGATCGACGCGTTCGCCGTCGCCAACGAGGAGTCCGGATTCGGACGCCGCACGATGATCCGCAACTCGCTGATCGCGGCCGTCGCCGCCTCGATCATCCCCGGCATCACCCTCTTCCGCGGTCTCGCGCCGCAGAACACGCCCGAGCACCCCCACGGCGGAGACCCGGTCTACCTGCTCAGCCACACGATGTGGAAAGAGGGGATGCGGCTCGCCCACGACCCCGAGGGCACTCCGATCCGCGCCGCCGACGTCACGCTCGGCTCCGCCGTGCACGTGATCCCCGAGCCGCTCGCCGAGCTCTCGCACCACGACGGCTACCTCGAGGAGAAGGCGAAGGCCATCGTCCTCCTCATGCGCCTGCTCCCCGAGCAGCTCATCGAGACCGAGGAGCGCGCGGACTGGTCGTACGACGGCATCGTCGCCTACTCGAAGGTCTGCACGCACGTCGGCTGCCCCGTCGCGCTCTACGAGCAGCAGACCCACCACCTGCTGTGCCCCTGCCACCAGTCGCAGTTCGACGTGGCCGAGGGCGCCAAGGTCATCTTCGGCCCCGCCGCGCGCCCGCTGCCGCAGCTGCCGATCGCGGTCGACGACGAGGGCTACCTCGTCGCGCGCAGCGACTTCACCGAGCCCGTCGGGCCGAGCTTCTGGGAGCGTCATTGAGCACCGCAACCCATCCCACTGAGAACGTGACGCAGGAGCCCGCTGTCAGCACGGCGCCGCGTCCCGCGAACGAGAAGCCCCTCGGCGGCAAGTTCGTCGCCGCCACGGCCAACTACATCGACGAGCGCACCAGCCTCTCGGGTCTGGTCAAGGAGCTCGGTCGCAAGATCTTCCCCGACCACTGGTCGTTCATGCTCGGCGAGATCGCCCTGTGGGCCTTCGTCGTCGTGCTGCTGTCCGGGACGTTCCTGACCTTCTTCTTCCAGGCCTCCATGGTCGAGACCCACTACACGGGCTCGTTCATCCCCATGCGCGGCCTCGAGATGTCCGCGGCGATGGACTCCACCCTGCGCCTGTCGTTCGACATCCGCGGTGGTCTCCTGGTGCGCCAGATCCACCACTGGGCTGCGCTGGTGTTCGTCGCCGGCATCGGCGTGCACATGCTCCGCGTGTTCTTCACGGGCGCGTTCCGCAAGCCGCGCGAGCTCAACTGGGTGATCGGCTTCATCCTGTTCATCCTCGCGATGGCAGAGGGCTTCACCGGCTACTCGCTCCCCGACGACCTGCTCTCGGGCAACGGTCTGCGCATCATCGACGGCATGGTCAAGGGCATCCCCGTGGTCGGCACGTGGATCTCGTTCCTCCTCTTCGGCGGCGAGTTCCCGGGCGTCGACATCGTCGGCCGCCTCTACACGCTGCACATCCTGCTGCTTCCGGCGATCCTCGTCGGTCTGCTGGTCCTGCACCTCATGCTCATGGTCATCAACAAGCACACGCAGTTCGCCGGCCCCGCCCGCACGAACAGCAACGTCGTGGGCTACCCGATGATGCCCGTGTACATGTCGAAGATGGGCGGCTTCCTGTTCATCGTGTTCGGCGTGATCGTCCTGATCGCTTCTCTGTTCACGATCAACCCGATCTGGAACTACGGCCCGTACGACCCGTCGCCCGTGTCTGCCGGAACCCAGCCCGACTGGTACATCGGCTTCGCCGACGGCGCCCTGCGTCTGGTGCCGCCGCACCTCGAGACGGTGCTCTTCGACCGCACGTGGTCGTGGAACATCCTGCTCCCCCTCGGCGTCATCGGGATCTTCATCGTCCTGGTGCTCATCTACCCCTTCATCGAGGCGTGGATCACCGGAGACAAGCGCGAGCACCACATCGCCCAGCGCCCGCGCAACGCGGCCACCCGCACCGCCATCGGCGCGGCCGGCGTGACGTTCTACGCGGTCCTGTGGGCGGCGGCATCGTCCGACATCATCGCGACGCACTTCTGGCTCACGATGGAGGGCGTCATCCACTCCCTCCAGGCGCTGCTGATCCTCGGGCCGATCATCGCCTACTTCGTCACGAAGCGGATCTGCATCGCCCTGCAGAAGAAGGATCGCGAGATCGCTCTGCACGGTTACGAGTCCGGACGCATCGTGCGCCTCCCCGGCGGCGAGTTCATCGAGGTGCACCAGCCCGTGGACGAGTTCGAGCGCTTCCGGCTCGTCGACTTCGAGATCTACGAACCGCTCGTCGTGCGCCCGAACGCGAAGGGCCAGATCCCCTGGCACGAGAACGTGCGTGCATCGATCTCGCGCTGGTTCTTCGAGGACCGTCTCACGCCGGTCACGCAGGCGGACGTCGATGAGGCCCT
Source organism: Microbacterium sp. (assembly GCA_040509015.1). Lineage (GTDB taxonomy): Bacteria > Actinomycetota > Actinomycetes > Actinomycetales > Microbacteriaceae > Microbacterium. The sequence goes on along the minus strand of JBEVLS010000013.1, from coordinate 2,904 downwards.
CGCGCACCAGCACCACACGCTCGAGCACATCGCGCACGAAGAGGACGCCGAGATCCAGGGTGCCCACGATCGTGCCGGCGTCCCCGACGCTCCGCACGTCCCGATCGACGATGGCCACAACTCCGAGACGGCGGTCCGCCCCTCCAACGTGATCATCCCCGATGACGCGCCGAAGAAGCCCGGCAAGGGCGAAGCGTCCGCCGAGTAGTCACCGCATCACACGACGAAACCCCTCCCCGATCTCACGGATCGGCGGAGGGGTTTCTCGTTCCCGGTGTTGGCGGGATTCCATCGTGGGCTGACAGCGGATGCCGCGCGCGAGCGCCGACGAGCCGCCTACGCTCGACACATGACCGACGCGCTCGCCTACTTCACCGCCAAGCTCACTCATGAGACCGACGCATCAGACGTCTACGCCGCGCAGAAGGCCGGGGACGGGTTCGTGCTGGTGGACGTCCGCGGGAACGACGCGTGGCGTCAGGGGCGCATCAGCGGCGCGCTGCACATGCCTCACGGAGAGATCTCGGACCGCGCGGCCGCGGAGCTCGATCCCGCCGTGCCCATCGTCGTCTACTGCTGGAGCCCGGGCTGCAACGGCGGAGCGCGCGGCGCCCTCGCCTTCGCGAAGCTCGGCTATCGCGTGCGCGAGATGATCGGCGGGTACGAGTACTGGGTACGCGAGGGCCAGCCGACCGAGAACGACGAGGGGCCGCTCCCCCGGACGTTCGACGCGCAGGTGATGGTCGTGCGCGAGCGGGTGGAGGCCTAGGCCGACTCGAGGTTCTCGTTGAATCGGTCCGCGGCCGACCCGTAGAAGACCGGTTCGTCGCGATCCACGTCGCCCGTCACCACGTCGCACACGACGACGGTGACGTTGTCACGCGTGGCTGCCTCGAGCGCGAGCACGACCGCGGCGCGTGCGGCCTCCGCAGGATCCGCGACCGTCTCGAGGATCGTGCGCACGTCGGCCTCGGGCACGTAATCGGTCAGGCCGTCGCTGCAGAGCATCCAGCGGTCGCCGGCCGCCGGCTCGTGAGCCGTGACGCCCGGCAGATCATCCTCGGAACCGCCGAACGACGCCGTGATGATGTTGCGCCGCGGATGGGTCTGCGCGGCCTCGGGCGCCAGGAGCCCCCGATCGACGAGCGCCTGCACGTAGGAGTCGTCGCGCGTCTGCCGAGCGAACGAACCGTCCCTCAGAAGGTAAGCGCGCGAGTCGCCCGAGTGGGCTACGAGGAGCTCGCCCTGCCGTCCGAGGAACACGCCGGTGAACGTCGTCGCCATGCCCCTCAGCGACGCGTCGCGCTCGACGTGCGCGCGCAGGTCCCAGTTCGCCTCACGCAAGCGCTCGACGAGAGTCTCGGCGTCGGGGATGGCCGTCGCTCCGGGTACGAGACGGTGCAGGAGCGACGCCGACGCCAGATCGCCCGAAGGCCCGCCTCCGACGCCGTCGGCGACCGCAGCACCCCAGGAGGCCGTGAAGGCGGCATCCTGATTGATCGGACGATGAGGTCCGATGTCGGACGCACCGCCCGCGAGAAGCCGAAGAGCCACGGATCAGCGCGCGAAGTACCCGCGGTAGTACTCGTAGACCCAGCCGACGATGGCGACCGCGAAGATCGCGATGCCGATCGGGAACATCCACACTCCCACCGCGAGGCCGAGGATCCCGACCGCAGCGGAGGCCGCGAGCACGATGGGCCACCACGACCACGGGCTGAACTCGCCGAGCTCGGGGTCACCGTCGTCGATGTCGGCGGTCAGGACGTCCTCGGGCAGCTCGCCGCCCTGGGCCTTGTGAACGCGGCCGATGTAGAACGCGATGAGCGCCGAGAGGAAGACCGTGAACAGCAGCGCCGTCGTGCCGACCCACTCGACCGTGTTCGTGAAGTTCACGAACCAGTTGGCCTCGGGATCGGCGCGGGCCGCCGAGTGCTCGATGATGTTCCACCACGTGTAGACGACCGCCATGAGCAGGAAGAACCCGCTCAGCAGCCACCAGAGTCCGGTGTTGGTCTTCATCGGTTACTTCACCTCTCCGTCGGCGAGGTCGTAGGCCGGCGCATCGGGAGCGTCCTTCGCAGGACCGACTCCGACGGGCACGCCCGCTTCGGGGTGGTTCAGATCGAACGCAGGACGCTCGCTGCGGATGCGCGGGATCGACGTGAAGTTGTGACGCGGGGGCGGGCACGAGGTCGCCCACTCGAGCGAGGCGCCGTAGCCCCACGGGTCGTTCACGGTAACCCTCGGCGCCTTGCGGGCCGTGATCCACACGTTGAAGAGGAACGGGATCATCGAGGCGCCCAGGATGATCGCACCGATCGTCGAGACCTGGTTCTGCCACGTCCAGTTGTCAGCCGCGGAGGAGTCCGCGTAGCGACGCACCATGCCGTCGACGCCCAGCCAGTGCTGGATGAGGAAGGTCATGTGGAAGCCGATGAACAGCATCCAGAAGTGCACCATGCCGAGACGCTCGTTGAGCATGCGGCCCGTCCACTTCGGCCACCAGAAGTAGAAGCCGGCGAACATCGCGAACACGACGGTTCCGAAGACCACGTAGTGGAAGTGGGCGACGACGAAGTACGAGTCGGACAGCGCGAAGTCCAGCGGCGGCGAAGCCAGGATGACACCGGTCAGTCCTCCGAAGACGAAGGAGACCAGGAAGCCGAGCGAGAACATCATCGGCGTCTCGAAGGTCACCGAGCCTCGCCACATCGTGCCGATCCAGTTGAAGATCTTCACGCCCGTCGGCACCGCGATGAGCATCGTCATGAGGGCGAAGAACGGCAGGAGCACGGCGCCGGTCACGTACATGTGGTGGGCCCACACCGCCACCGACAGTGCGGCGATCGCGATGGTCGCGTAGACCAGCGTCTTGTACCCGAAGATCGGCTTGCGGCTGAA
>JBEVLS010000012.1:0-8480 GCA_040509015.1 Microbacterium sp. | reverse complement strand
CGATCGTCAACACCCTGATCCTCAACCACCTCGGGCAGGGGGATCTCGGCGTCCGCGCCGACATCGACCGCTTCGACGGACGCACCGTGCACTTCCGCGACGGCTCGCGCGCCGACTACGACACGATCCTGCTGGCCACCGGATACACGCTCGACTACCCGTTCGTCGCGCGGGACGAGCTCAACTGGACCGGATGGTCGCCGGAGCTGTACCTCAACGTCTTCCCGCCGTCGTTCAACGGGCTCTACGTCATGGGCATGATCGAGGCGTCCGGCATCGGCTGGCAGGGTCGCTACGAGCAGGCCGAGCTGATCGCCGAGTACCTCGCCGCGCCGGCCGACCGACAGGCCGCGTTCCGGGAACGGGTGACGGATGCCGCGTGGCCCGACCTCACCGGCGGATACCACTACCTCGGGCTCGAGCGCATGTCGTACTACGTCAACAAGGACGCCTACCGCTCCGCCGTGCGCGCCGCCGCCGCATCGCTGCGCAGCGACGAGGCGCGCCCGCGAAAGAAGGCGCGCGCGTGAACATCGACGACGTCGTCCTCAACTTCAATCCGGCGACGCTCATCATCCTCAACGTCGTCCTGGGCCTGATCATGCTGGGGATCGCCCTCGACACCTCGCCCGAGGACTTCAGGGTGGTCGCCCGCAAGCCGAAGCCGTTCGTGATCGCGATCCTCGCACAGCTCCTCGTGCTGCCCGCGGTGACGTTCGGGCTCACGCTCGTCCTCCCCGTGACCCCGTCGATGGCGCTCGGCATGATCCTCGTCGCGTGCTGCCCGCCGGGGAACATCTCGCAGGTGCTCACGCACCGCTCGGGCGGGAACGTGGCCCTGTCGGTGTCGATGACGGCCGTGTCGAACCTGATCTACATCGTGGTGCTGCCGCTCAGCGTCGCGTTCTGGGGATCGCTGCATCCGACCGCGCGCACGCTCCTCGAGACCGTCCAGCTCAACCCGCTGACGATGCTCCTCGACATCTTCCTCATCATCGGCCTGCCGTTCCTCGCGGGACTGCTCATCCGGGCGCGCGCACCGCGCTTCGCCGCGAGGGTGCAGCCGTTCGTGAAGTGGTTCTCGCTGCTCGCCCTCGTCGGCTTCATCGTCGCGGCGCTGGCGGGCAACTGGACGTTCTTCATCGCGTTCCTCGGGGTCATCCTGCTCGTGGTCGCGATCCACGACGCCGTCGCGCTCGCGATCGGCTACGGCACCGCGGTCGTCGGCGGTCTCGGCACCCGCGAGCGCAAGGCCATGACCTTCGAGGTCGGCATCCGCAACGCCGGACTCGGCCTCGGCCTCGTCTTCACGTTCTTCGGGGGCCTCGGCGGGATGGCGATCGTCGCGGGCTGGTGGGGCATCTGGGACATCATCGCCGGCCTCGCGGTGGCGGCCCTGTGGGCCGGCCACACCAGGCGACGCACCGGCTCGGCGAAGGGGGACGCGTCGCGGCGCGCCGCGGACTCGCCGGAGGCGGCGGCATGACGCGGGTGCTCGCGACCGGCGGCGCGGGGTTCCTCGGCTCGCACGTCGCGGACGCCCTCGTCCGGCATCCGTCGGTCGAACTCGTGGTCGCCGGAGACGTGCGCCCGCCCGCGCATCCGATCGACGGGGTCGTCTACGACCTCGCCGACGTGACGAGCCACGACGGGCTGGCACCCCTCCTCGAACGGCACCGCATCGATGTCGTGGTGCACCTCGCCGCCATCGTCAACCCCGGCCGCGATCACGCCCTCGAATACCGCGTCGACGTGGACGGGACGCGCCACGTGCTCGACGCGTGCCTGGCGGCGGGCGTGCGGCGCATCGTGGTGTCGTCGTCCGGCGCCGCCTACGGCTATCACCCCGACAACCCCGAATGGCTGCGCGAGAGCGACCCGGTGCGCGGCAACGACGAGTTCGCCTACTCGAAGCACAAGCGGCTCGTCGAGCAGATGCTCGCGGGCTACCGCGCAGCGCATCCGGAACTCGAGCAGGTCGTCTTCCGGATCGGGACGATCCTGGGCCCCACGGTGCAGAACCAGATCACCGCGCTCTGGGACGGCCCCGCGGTGCTGGCGATCTCGGGATCGGACTCCCCCTTCGTGTTCGCGTGGGTCGACGACGTCGCCGCCGCCATGGCGCGTGCCGCGACCGACGGCCCGGCGGGGATCTACAACGTGGCCGGCGACGGGCGTCTGACCGTCCACGAGATCGCGCGGCGGCTGGGCAAGCCCCGCGTCACGATTCCCGCCGGCCTGCTCGCCTTCGCGTTGCGGGCAGGACGGATGCTGCGCCTCACGGTCCACGGGCCGGAGCGGGTCGGCTTCCTCCGCTACCGCCCCGTGCTCGCGAACGACGCGCTCAAGGCAGAGTTCGGCTTCACGCCGTCCAAGACGTCCGCCGAGGCCTTCGAGGCCTACCTCGAGAGCCATCCGGGCGTCGCGCGGCGCTGAGCCCCGGCCTACAGGCCCTGCCAGTCGGGCTTGTGGGCCACGGCGTAGCGGTAGTAGTCGGCGAAGCGCAGATCGGCGGCGGCGGCCTCGTCGATGACGACGGTGGCATGCGGATGCAGCTGCACCGCCGATCCCGGGCTGCTCGCCGTCACTGGGCCCTCGAGCGCGGCGGCGATGGCCTCGCGCTTGGCATCGCCGAACGCGAGCAGGAACACGTGTCGCGAGTCGAGGATCGTGCCGATCCCCTGCGTGATGCAGTGCACCGGCACGTCGTCGGGCGAGTCGAAGAAGCGTGCGTTGTCGATGCGGGTCGGCTCGGTGAGCGTCTTGACGCGCGTGCGCGAGGCGAGCGAGCTGCCGGGTTCGTTGAACCCGATGTGGCCGGTCCGGCCGATGCCGAGGATCTGCAGGTCGACGCCGCCGGCCTCGCGGATCGCGGCTTCGTAGTCCTGGCCCGCGGTCTGGATGCTCGTCGCGTTGTCGCCGGGCACGAGGACGAGATCGCCCGTCAGCCCGACGGGCTCGACGACCTCTCGGGTGATGACCGCGCGGTAGCTCTCGGGATGCCCCGCCGGAAGGCCCACGTACTCGTCGAGCGCGAATCCCCGCACCGCCGAGACGTCGATGTCCTCGTCGGCGACGATGCGCGCGAGCGCCTCGTAGACCCGCAGCGGGGTGGACCCGGTCGCAAGGCCCAGCACCGCGCTGGGGTTCGCGCGCACGAGGTCGGCGATCGCGCGGGCGACGATCTCGCCCGCCTCCTGCTGGTCTCGCACGATCAGCACTTCGGCCATGGAATCCTCCGTCGTCTCAGGGGTCGCGGTTGATGGGCGACTAGGTATATCTTCTCCAGCAGCAGTCACCCACCGCCACCGGCGGCACCGTGCACTCTGGGGATCGGCGCGGTCCCATGCCCCTGGCCAGAGCACGGAGGACCCGATGAAGTTCATGCAACGGCTGGGCAGATCGTTCATGCTGCCCGTCGCGGTGCTGCCCGTGGCGGCGATCCTGGTCGGTCTCGCGAACTGGGCTGCGAACATCTTCGGCGAGAACGTGGTGTCGACGTTCATCGCCGCCGCGGGCATCGCGATGCTCGACAACATCGCTCTGCTGTTCGCGGTGGGCATCTCGCTGGGCATGGCCAACAAGACCGACGGCACCTCCGCACTGGCGGGTCTGGTGTCGTGGCTGACGGTGCAGGGCATCCTCGCACCGGTGACGGTGTCGCTGCTCTACGGATACGACGTCGAGACCGTCGATCCCGCCTTCGGCAAGGTCAACAACGTGTTCGTGGGGATCGTCTGCGGGCTCATCGGCGCCTGGAGCTACAACCGGTTCAAGGACACGAAGCTGCCCGACGCCCTGTCGTTCTTCTCGGGTCGCCGCTCCGTCGCCCTCGTCGCGGCGGGCGTGTCTCTGCTGTTCGCGCTCGTGCTGCTGTTCATCTGGCCGATCGTCTTCGGCGGCCTCGTCGCCTTCGGCGAGTGGATCGTGACCCTCGGCCCCGTCGGCGCCGGCATCTACGGCTTCCTCAATCGTGCCCTCATCCCCCTGGGACTTCATCACGCGTTGAACTCGGTGTTCTGGTTCGACGTGGCCGGCATCAACGACCTCAACGACTTCCTCGCCGGCGACGCGGGTGAGGGCGTGTTCGGGATCACGGGTCAGTACATGACGGGCTTCTTCCCGATCATGATGTTCGGGCTTCCCGGGGCCGCCCTGGCGATGTACGTCACCGCCAAGACCACCCGCAAGAAGGTCGTCGCGGGCCTCCTGCTGTCGGCGGCGATCTCGTCGTTCTTCGTGGGGGTCACCGAGCCGCTCGAGTTCTCGTTCATGTTCCTCGCACCGTGGCTGTACCTCGTGCACGCGGTCTTCACCGGCATCTCGCTGGCGATCGCCTCGATACTCCCGGTGCGCATGGGCTTCGGATTCTCGGCAGGCTTCGTCGACCTCATCCTGCAGTGGTCGAATCCGCTCGCTCGGAACCCGTGGATCATCCTGATCATGGGCGTGTTCTGGTTCATCGTCTACTTCTTCGTCTTCCGGTTCTTCATCCGCCGGTTCCAGCTGAAGACTCCGGGCCGCGAAGACGACGACGTCGTCGAGGAGGTCGGCGACGCCGCGCTCGGCGAGGACAAGTTCGCCGTCACCGGCGCGCGCTTCATCCAGGCGCTCGGCGGCAAGGACAACATCGTCGAGCTCGACAACTGCGCGACCCGCCTGCGCATGGAGATCTCGGACACGTCGAAGGTCGACGACACCGCCCTCAGGCGTGCGGGCGCGTCGGGCACGATCAAGCCCGGCGGTCACTCGGTGCAGGTCGTCTACGGGCTGAACGTGCAGTTCGTGAAGGACGCGATGGAGGAGATCATCGCCGGTCGCCTGGACGTGCCCGACGCGATCGAAGGCTGGCCCGGCGCCTCCGCCGGTGAGACGGGCATCGCCGCGGGTCTGTCCACGGCCCTCGGCGTCCCGAACATCGCGGCGGCGTCGATCGCAGCGGGTGCGGCCGTCGAGCAGCGTCTCATGACGGATGCCGGCGGCCCCACGATCTCGCTGCTGCAGCCGATCGAGGGGTCGGTCGTGCCGCTGTCCACCGTGCCCGACCCGATGTTCGCGCAGGGGACGATGGGTCCGGGCGCCGCGATCGATCCGACGGGCGACACGGTCGTCGCACCCGCGGACGCCACCGTCGTCTCGGTGTTCCCGACCGGCCACGCGATCGGGCTCGAGCTGGAGGGCGGTGTGGAGCTGCTCATCCACATCGGGATCGACACCGTGAACATGAAGGGCGACGGCTTCGAGGTGCTGGTCGGCGCGGGTCAGAAGGTGTCGCGCGGCACGCCGCTGCTGCGGTTCGACCGCGCGCGCATCGAGGCGGCGGGTCTGTCTCCGATCACGCCCGTGATCGTGCTGAACGACGAGACCGCGACCGTCTCGTTCGAGTGAGGCGGCAGCCTCAGGACTCGAAGCCCTCCGAGATGACCTCGATGAGCTCCTCGCGCTCCTCGACGGCCAGGAACGCCCCGGCGGCCGCGTTGAGCTGGAACGACTCGAGGTCGTCGAGGCCGTACTCGAACGTCTCGACGAGCAGCGCGAGCTCGCGCGTCAGCGATGTGCGGCTCATCGTGCGGTTGTCGACGTTGACGGTCACCGAGAACCCGAGCTGGTAGAGCAGGTCGAAGGGGTGGTCTTCCATCGTCGTGCCCCAGCGCTCGATCGCGCCGGTCTGCAGATTCGACGAGGGCGAGAGCTCGAGGGTGATCTCGCGATCGCGCACCCAGCGGGCGAGATCGCCGAACTTCACGTAGACCTCGTCACCCTCGCTCGAGACGACCTCGAGGTCTTCGGCCAGGCGCACGCCGTGACCGAGCCGCAGAGCGCGTCCGTCGAGGAGAGCGCCACGGATGGAGTCGAGCCCGGCGGCCTCGCCGGCGTGCACGGTCGTCGGGAAGAAGTGGGCGGCGAGGTAGTCGAACGCGTCCCGGTGACGGGCGGGGAGGAACCCGTCCTCGGGGCCGGCGATGTCGAACCCGACGGCACCGCGCGAACGCCAGTCCACGGCGAGCTTGGCGATCTCGAGCGAACGGTCGGTGTGCCGCATCGCGGTGATCAGCTGGCCGACACGGATGTCGCGACCCGATCGCTCGACGGCGTCCTCGCCCTCTTCGATGCCCTCCTGCACGGCTGCGACGACCTCGTCGAGGCTGAGCCCGCGCGCGAGGTGCTGCTCGGGAGCCCAGCGCACCTCGCCGTAGACGACGCCGTCGGCGGCGAGGTCTTCGACGAACTCGCGTGCGACGCGCGTGAGGCCTTCACGGGTCTGCATGACGGCGGTCGTGAGGTCGAAGGTCTTCAGGTACTCGACGAGCGAACCCGAGTCGCTCTTGTCGGCGAACCAGTCCGCAAGGTCGTCGGCGTCGTCCTCGGGCACCTCGACGTCGATCGCGTCCGCGAGTTCGATGATCGTCGCCGGGCGGAGGGCGCCGTCGAGATGATCGTGCAGCGACACCTTCGGCAGGCCACGGAGCGAGAGCCCCTCGAGTTCGGCATCGCCGTGCTGGTCGATGGGCATGTCCTGCTCCTCGTGTTCGGTGCGTCGGGTTCGGATCGCGTCGTGGCGGCACGCGGATCACGAGTGCCACTGCGACGCTACTCGATCCCGCGGGTGGTGTGTCAGGCCGTGATGCGCTCGAGGACGAGGGGAACGGATGCCGGCGGCTCCGCACCGATCTCCCACGAGCCGTCCAGCGCCTCCAGCGCGCGGTCGAACCTCGTCGCGTCGTGCCCGAGCAGCGTGAACACGGGCTGGCCGGCGGCCACCGCATCGCCCGGCTTGACGTGCAGGTCGATGCCCGCGGCGTGCAGCACCGGGTCCTCGGCGCGGGCGCGTCCGGCCCCGAGGCGCCACGCGGCGATGCCGAACGGGAGGGCCTCCATGCGGGTGACGTAGCCGGCCTCGGTCGCCGTGACGGTGTGCGTCTCGTTCGGCTGCGGGAGCGCGGCATCCGGATCGCCGTCCTGTGCGGTGATCATGGCGCGCCAGGCGTCCATCGCACGCCCGTCGCGGAGAGCTCCTTCGACATCGGCATCGGGCTGCCCGGCGAGCGCGAGCATCTCGCGCGCCAGCGCGACCGTCAGCTCGAGGACGTCCGCGGGTCCGCCGCCGGCGAGCACCTCGACCGACTCGCGGACCTCGTTGGCGTTGCCGATCGCGAGACCCAGCGGCGTGTTCATGTCGGTCAGCAGCGCCGACGTGGAGACCCCGGAGTCCGTGCCGAGCGCGACCATCGTCCGCGCGAGCTCGCGCGCCCGGTCGACATCGCGCATGAACGCACCCGAGCCGAACTTCACGTCGAGCACGAGGGAGTCGGTGCCCTCGGCGATCTTCTTCGACATGATGCTCGACGCGATGAGCGGGATGGCCTCGACCGTGCCGGTGACGTCGCGGAGCGCGTAGAGCTTCTTGTCGGCGGGGGCGAGTCCCGACCCGGCCGCGCAGATCACCGCCCCGATCTCGCGCAGCTGCGCGAACATCTCGTCGTTCGAGAGCGCGGCCCGCCACCCGGGGATCGACTCGAGCTTGTCGAGGGTGCCACCCGTGTGACCGAGTCCGCGACCCGACAGCTGCGGCACGGCGACGCCGAACGACGCCACGAGCGGGGCGAGGGGCAGCGTGATCTTGTCTCCGACGCCGCCCGTCGAGTGCTTGTCGACGGTCGGCTTGCCGAGGCCCGCGAAACTCATGCGCTCGCCGGAGGCGATCATCGCGTCGGTCATGACGCGGATCTCGTCGCGCGTCATGCCGTTGAGCAGCACCGCCATCGCGAAGGCCGCCATCTGCGAGTCCGCGACATAGCCCCGGGTGTAGGCGTCGATCATCCATCGCAGGGCGCCTTCGCCGACCGCTCCCCCGTCGCGCTTGGTCCGGATGACGTCGACGGCGTCGTGGGCCTCGACGGCGCTCAACGCGCCGCCTCTTCGAGGTCGCGCGGCCCGAAGGCATCGGGCAGCACCTCATCGATCGTGCGGATGCCCGACACGGTCTCGAGCAGCATCCCGGGCAGCGCGAATTCGTAGAGGAGCTGACGGCAGCGACCGCACGGCATGATCGTCTGCCCGTCGCCGTTGACGCAGACGAAGGCGACGAGCTGTCCGCCGCCCGACATCTGCAGTTCGCTCACCAGGCCGCACTCGGCGCACAGGGTCACGCCGTACGACGCGTTCTCGACGTTGCAGCCCTGGACGATGCGTCCGTCCGAGACGAGCGCTGCGGCGCCGACGCGGTAACGGGAGTAGGGCGCGTACGCACGCTCCATCGCCTCGGTCGCGGCTGCGCGCAGTTCGTCCCAATCGATGTCGGTCACGTTCGTCTATCCCTTTATGTATGGTTTGCCCGCGGCCGCGGGGCCGCGGATCTGTCCTGCGAAGCCGGCGACCGCGAGGATCGTGACGACGTACGGGAGCATCGCCATGAACTCGCTCGGGATCGGGGTCTGCAGCACCGAGAGCAGGTTGCGGAGGTTCGTCGCGAAGCCGAA
>JBEVLS010000011.1:0-3722 GCA_040509015.1 Microbacterium sp. | reverse complement strand
GATCTGGAAGACCAACGCCACGACGGCGATCGCGAGGACGAGCAGTCCGTACCAGGTCTCATCGATCGCGGGCATGAGGCCGGCGGCCGACACGACGAGCGCCGAGACGAGCATCACGATCCCGGAGCCCAGACGCGCCGTCAGCGACCGGGACTTCACGATGTCGCCGATGTTGACGCTCGCCGCGACGATGACCAGGCCCGCCAGGGCCGCCGTCGCGCCGGCGATCGCGACGTTGAAGTCCTTCCACTCGTGCAGGAGCTCCGTCATGCGGGCAACTCTAGCGGCGGGGGTCACATGGCCGAGGGGGAATGGCGACGTCCGTAAGATAGGCCGTTGGGCGCGGCATCCGAGCGCCCGAGGTCATGACAACGCGTGCCGCTCGGCACGTCCGGGAGTATCCACGTGGCGCTGATCGTCCAGAAGTACGGCGGGTCGTCCGTCGCCGATGCCGAAGGCATCAAGCGGGTCGCCAAGCGCATCGTCGACACGCGCCGCGCGGGCCACGACGTGGTCGTCGCCGTGAGCGCGATGGGCGACACGACCGACGAACTGCTCGACCTCGCGAGCCAGGTCGCCCCGATCTCGGCGCCGCGCGAGCTCGACATGCTGCTCTCCAGCGGCGAGCGGATCTCGATGGCGCTCGTCGCGATGGCCATCCACTCGCTCGGCTTCGAGGCGCGCTCGTTCACAGGCAGCCAGGCGGGCATGATCACGGATGCGACGCACGGCGCCGCCCGCATCGTCGACGTCACGCCGGTGCGCCTGCGCGAAGCGCTCGACGAGGGCGCGATCGTCATCGTCGCGGGCTTCCAGGGCTTCAACCGCGACACCCGCGACATCACGACACTCGGTCGCGGCGGATCCGACACGACGGCGGTCGCTCTCGCGGCCGCGCTCGGCGCGGACGTCTGCGAGATCTACAGCGACGTCGACGGCATCTACACGGCCGATCCGCGCGTCGTCCCCAAGGCCCGCAAGCTCGGGGTCGTCTCATCCGAGGAGATGCTCGAACTCGCCGCCAACGGTGCGAAGGTGCTGTACATCCGCGCCGTCGAGTACGCACGGCGTCACGGCGTCCTGATCCACTCGCGCTCGACGTTCAGTTCGAGCGTCGGAACCTATGTGCTCGGCCCGGGGATGAGCGTCCCCGACGGCGAAGAGGGAGAACCCATGGAAGAGCCCATCGTCGCCGGAGTGGCGACCGACCTCAGCCAGGCCAAGATCACCGTCATCGGCGTGCCCGACGTTCCCGGCAAGGCCGCCGAGATCTTCAAGGTCGTCGCGAAGTCCGGTGCGAACGTCGACATGATCGTCCAGAACGTCTCGATCGCGGCGACGGGCCGTGCCGACATCTCGTTCACCCTTCCCAAGACCGACTCCGCCGCGGCGCTCAAGGCGCTCGCGGGCGACCAGGCCGACATCGGCTTCGAGAGCCTCGTCCACGACGATCAGATCGGCAAGCTCTCGGTCGTCGGCGCCGGCATGCGCACGCACTCGGGCGTCTCCGCCACGCTGTTCGAGGCGCTGAGCGTCTCGGGCATCAACATCGAGATGATCTCGACGTCCGAGATCCGCATCTCGGTCGTCCTGCGCGGCGACGACCTCGCCGAGGCGGCGCGCCTGGTGCACACGGCCTACGGTCTCGACGGCGATTTCGACGCCGTGGTGCACGCCGGAACGGGTCGCTGACGCGGCGTCCTCGCGACCCGGTGCGCATCGCGCCGCCGATTTCGGACTCATAGGCGGGCCTGGTACCGTCTGGTCAGCGTCTCGTGCCTCTGAACGGCGGGACGCGACGTTCGGTCTGGGGCCGGACGACCACGGACGACAGCATCTGGGAGCGGTCGCGACTTCGCGGACGGTGCCGGGCGCCGTCGGCGTGCTCCCCGCCGCAGACCGCCCCGTACGCCGGCGCTTCGCGCCGGCCGCGCAGCGCTGACCCCCCTCACGCTGAGCAGGAGGGGCCCGGCATCCCCCCGTGCCGGGCCCCTTTTCCGTCATCCGGGACCGGGCGGCGAAAGCCCGACGATAGAATCGGGCAACCCCGCGGTCGATGGTGCCCGCGTGCCCGCACCACAGCCGAGGAACCACCATGACCCGCATCTCCGATTCAGGACTCTCCGTCGCCGTCGTCGGCGCCACCGGCCAGGTCGGCACCGTCATGCTCGAGATCCTCGCCGAGCGGAGCTTCCCGATCCGCGACCTGCGACTGTTCGCGACGTCGCGCTCGGCCGGCACGGCCGTCGAGTACGCGGGCGTGACGATCCTCATCGAAGACATCGCGACCGCCGACCCCGCGGGCATCGACATCGCCCTCTTCTCGGCCGGCGCGACCGGAAGCCGCGCGCACGCTCCGCGCTTCGCCGAGGCGGGCGCCCTCGTCATCGACAACTCCAGCGCGTGGCGCATGGACCCCGACGTGCCGCTGGTCGTCAGCGAGGTCAACCCTCACGCCATCGCCGAGGCGAAGAAGGGGATCGTCGCGAACCCCAACTGCACGACGATGGCCGCGATGCCGGTGCTGAAGGTGCTCGATGCCGAAGCCGGCCTCGAGCGTCTGATCGTGAGCACCTACCAGGCCGTCAGCGGCTCCGGACTCGCGGGCGCGCAGGAGCTCCTCGGCCAGGTCGAAGGCGTGCTGGCGCAGGGACACACCCTCGATCTCGTCCACGACGGCTCGGCGGTGGACTTCCCGCAGCCCGAGAAGTACGTCGCGCCGATCGCATTCGACGTCATCCCGTTCGCCGGCAACCTCGTCGACGACGGGTGGAACGAGACCGATGAGGAGCACAAGCTCCGCAACGAGAGCCGCAAGATCCTCGAGCTCCCCGATCTGCGCGTGGCGGGCACGTGCGTGCGGGTGCCCGTCTTCACCGGGCACTCGCTGAGCATCCACGCCGAGTTCGCCGGTGACATCACGCCCGATCGCGCGCGCGAGCTCCTCTCGGCGGCGCCCGGTGTCGTCCTCGAAGAGGTGCCCACCCCGCTGCAGGCGGCCGGCAAGGATCCGAGCTTCGTCGGCCGCATCCGCGCCGATCGGTCGGCGCCCGACGGCAGAGGTCTCGTGCTGTTCATCTCGAACGACAACCTCCGCAAGGGTGCCGCGCTCAACGCGGTGCAGATCGCGGAGGTCGTCGCGGCCTCCCTCGGCGCGAACGCCTGATCCGGACGCTCCGTGGTCGACTCCTCGGTCGTCCGCAAGTGGGTTCTCGACGCCAACGACGGGATCATCTCGACCACGGGCATCGTCCAGGGCTTCGCGGGAGCGGGCGCCAACGACGAGACGGTGCTCTTCGCGGCCGTGACGCTGATGATCACCGGCGGCCTGTCGCTCGCGGGCGCGGCGTACGCCGAAGCCGCACAGGATCGCGCGGCCGAGCTCGCCATCATCGAGGAGGAGAGGCGTCAGCTGGCCCTCAGCCCCGATGAGGAGCGCGCGGAGCTGCGAGACCACTACGTCCGCCGCGGTCTCGAGCCTCGGCTGGCGGACGAGGTCGCCGAGCAGCTCATGCGCAGCGACCCCCTGGGGGCCTCGCTCGAGGTCGAGTACGGCATGCTCGACGGCGCCACCTCGGCGACGAGGCCGTGGGGGATCGCGTTCCGCGGCTTCTTCGCCTTCCTCTCGGGCGCGCTCCCGCTCACGGCCGCGGTGGTGTTCGTCCCCGACGAGTGGCGTCTCGTGGTGTCGCTCGCCGTCGTGATCGTCTCGCTGACCGTCA
>JBEVLS010000010.1:0-18587 GCA_040509015.1 Microbacterium sp. | reverse complement strand
GTGCTCGCCGCCGCCGTGGATTTCGAGACCCGCTGGGCGCTGGAGCGCTTGGCCGCCCTGCCCGATGAGGAGCCCGCATGACCGTCACCCGCACCACGCATCCCCTCACCGTCGTCGGTGGCGGCGCGATCGGCGGCACCCTCGCCGCAGCGCTCCTCGAGGCGGGGCATCCGGTGCAGATCATCGATGCGGACGCTGCGCACGTCGCGGCCGTACGCGAACGGGGCCTGCGCATCACCGGCGCGTCGGGTGACCGCGTCGCGTGGGTGCCCGCTTTCGGCCTCGAGGACGCACCCGCCGAGCTGGGTGGAGTCCTGCTCGCCGTGAAGGGGCAGGCGACCGGGCGAGCGATGACCTGGATCACCCCGCGCCTCGCGCCGGACGGCTTCGTGGTGTCGATGCAGAACGGCTTGAACGAGGAGGAGATCGCGGCGCACATCGGCGCGGATCGCACCATCGCCGCCTTCGTGGACCTCTTCGCGGACGTGCTCGAGCCGGGCGTCGTCAAGGACGGCGGCCCGGGAGCGATGTCCATCGGCGAGTTCAGCGGCCCTGCGGACAGCCCGAGGGTGCGCGCTCTCGCCGAGGCGCTGGCGGGCGCGGGTGCGCCGATCATCTCGGACAACGTCCAGGGATACCTGTGGTCGAAGCTCGCATTCGGCTCGTGGTCGTCGGTCACCGCTCTCGCTGATGCGGAGATGTGGGAACTCGTCGACCGGCATCGCCCGGCCATGCGCGCGCTCGCCGTCGAGGTCAGTCGCGTCGCCGTGGCCGAGGGTGTTCGCCTCGAGGACTTCGACGCCTATCGCGCGCAGGCGTTCGCTCCGGGCGGCACCGACGAGCAGCAGGATGCCGTGTTCGACGACGTCGTGGCGTGGCTGAAGACCCAGCCCAAGACGCGCTCGGGAGTGTGGCGCGACATCGCCGTTCGTCATCGGGCCACCGAAGTGCCGTCGCATTTCCTGCCGGTGATCGCGGCGGCGGAGCGCCACGGGATCGACGTGCCGATGCTGCGAGGTCTGCTCCGGGAGATCGGACGCATCGAGCGCGGCGAGATCTCGCACGACGAAGACCATCTCGCTTCGTTCGACCGGCTTGCCGTGACGGCACGGTGACCGACGTGTCACACATCGGAAACATCATGCAGGTAGACATAAGACATGCAGATTGTAAACAAAACGTCAGCGACGCGAGGAGAGCGATGACCGCCGCAGAGCTTCGCGCTCCCGAGAGCGCCCGCGTCCGGCGCATGCACATCCCCGCGAGGTCCAGCCAGATCGGCACGACCGTCCGCGAGGCCGATCTCTCCCTGCGACTCGACGGCGGCGGCGACGGACTGCTCGACACGACGCATTTCGACACCGTCCGCTTTCCGCCGCCTGCATGGGCGGCCGAGGTCATGGCCGAGGCGATCGCAGACGGCGCGACCGCCTACACGCCCTACCGTGGAGCCCCCGACGTTCTGGACGACCTGGCCTCGAATCTCACCGAGTTCCTCGGCGCCCCCGTCTCGCCCGCCAACCTCGCTCTGACGCCCGGCACCCAGGGAGGCCTCTTCGCGACGCTCTCGGCGATCGTCGACGAGGGCGACGTCGTGCTCCTCGCCGATCCGGAGTACCTCTTCACCGAGCGCATGCTCGAGTTCCTCGGAGCGCGGGTCGTGCGCATCCCGATCTCCGTCGACTCCGACGAGCCTTCGCTCGACCTCGACGCGATCGAGGCCGCCCTCGCTCTCCGGCCCTCGCTGCTGGTCTTCTCGCACCCCAACAACCCGAGCGGCGCCGTCTTCCCCCGTCGCTCCCTCGAGCGCATCGCCTCGCTCGCCGTCGAGCACGGGTTCCGCATCCTCGCCGACGAGCTCTATTCGCGTCTGGTCTACCCGGACGCGGACTACGTGCACATGCGCACTCTCCCCGGGATGGCCGAGCGCTGCATCACGATGCTCGGACCCAGCAAGACGGAGTCGCTGTCGGGCTTCCGTCTGGGCATCGTCGTCGGACCCGAAGATGTCATGTCCGCCGTCGAGCAGACGCTCGCCGTCACCGCGCTGCGCGCGCCGGCGTACGGCCAGCGGCTGCTGTCGAAGTGGCTGGTCGCCGACCGCGACTTCGTGGCGCAGCGCGTCATCGAGCTCGCGCATCTGCGCGACATGACGGTGGAGGCGCTTCGGCGGGTGCCGGGTCTGAAGGTCGTCCCTCAGCGCGGCACCGCCTATCTCTACTGCGACGCGACCGCGCTCGGCGCGAGCGACGTCGACATCGCCCGCGTGCTGCAGGTCGAAGCGGGCGTCGTCGTCTCACCCGGCTACCAGTTCGGTCCGAGCGGAGTCGGCCGATTCCGGGTCTGCTACGCACGCGACGAGATCGAATGGGCCGGGGCACTGGAGCGCATGGTCGAGGCCCTCACCGGCCTGGGCCTCCGGGCCGGATCCCGATCCGAGGTCGTCGATGCGTGAAGCCATCACCGCTCCCGGGGCCCCGTCGCCGGCGGGCACCTACAGCGCTGCCGTCCGTGCCGGGGACTTCGTGTTCCTCGCGGGCCAGACTCCGCGCACTCCGGAGGGCCGCCGTCTCCTCGACGAGCCCTTCGAGGTGCAGGTCCGCCAGGCGCTCGACAATCTGCAGTCCGTCGCTCGGGCCGCCGGCGGAAGCCTCGCGGACGCCGTCCGCGTGGGTGTGTTCCTTCGAGGCGGATGCGACACCGCGGCGTTCGACGCGATCTACCGCGAGTACGTGACCGCTCCGCTGCCTTCTCGCACGCTCACCGTGTCGGACCTCGCCGTGGGCGATGTCGAAGTCGACGCGATCCTCCATCTTCCCGAGGCCCCGACGGGAGCCGATCGCCTCTGATCGGACGCCGCCATGTGCGGCGCGGCCGCTTGCACCATCTGTCCTCCGAACCCGCTCCACCCATCGAAAAGAGCAACCATGAAATCCAGGATCCTGGTCTCGGGCATCGCCGTCGCGGCCGTGCTCAGCCTCGCGGCCTGTTCGTCCGGCGCACCCGCAGGGGAAGCATCGGTCGAGCCGGAGCAGGGCGGAACCCTCGAGTACGCCATCAACGCCCAGCCCGGCACGGGCGGACTCGACCCGATCATCGCCTCCAATCAGGCCAGCGCGGTGTTCCAGTCGCAGATCTACCAGAGCCTGCTCACGCGCGACGAGAACGGCACCATCGAGCCGCAGCTCGCCTCGGACTACGAGATCGTCGACGAGCTGACCTACGACTTCACGATCCGCGACGGCGTGCAGTTCAGCGACGGCAGCGACCTCACGGTCGACGACGTCGTCTTCAGCTTCGACACCTGGAATGCATCGTCCAGCTCGCGCAAGGCGCTGATCCGCGGCCTCGCGTCCGTCGAGGCGACGGACGAGTCGACCGTTCGCTTCACCTTCAGCGAGCCGAACGGGTCGTTCCTCAACGGCGTCGCAGGAAACAACGTCTTCCACGTGTTCAGCCAGGAATGGTACGAGTCCACCCCCGAGGACGAGCGCCAGCGCTCGGCGATGGGCACGGGGCCGTTCCAGCTCGGGGAGTGGAACGACGGCGTCAACCTGGTGCTCGACCGCAACGAGAACTACTGGGAGGACGGTCTTCCCGTCGTCGACGCGATCGACTTCCAGATCGTTCCCGACGAGTCCGCCCGACTCGCCCTCGCCCAGCAGGGATCGGTCGACATCGCATCGTTCACCGACGCGGCCGTCGCCGAGCAGGCCGAGGAGGCCGGCTACACGATCGGCGACGCGGCGTACACGCGCAAGCTCGCCATCTACCTGAACCCCGCGCCCGACAGCCCGCTCGCCGATGTCCGCATCCGCCAGGCGCTCTCGCTCTCGCTGGATCGCGAGCAGATCGTCGAGCTCGCGACCGGAGGATTCGGCGCGGTGTCGCTGCACGTCGCCGCCGGTGACCCTGCGGCGCCGGAGATCGACGAGGACACGCCCAACTACACGCGTGACCTCGACGCCGCCGAGGAGCTCCTCGCCGACGCGGGCTATGCGGGCGAGCCGATCGAGCTGTCCTACCCCAGCGACTACACGGTCGACGACATCCCCGTGTTCGAGGTGCTGCAGCAGCAGGCCGCCGAGGCCGGCATCAACGTCCAGCTCGTCGCCACGCCGTGGGCGGACATCTCGCGCATCTTCACGTACGGCGAGAGCTGGACCGACATGGTCGCGATCTGGAACCGCTGGAACCCCGACATGGGCGGCTACTTCACGCAGCTCCTGGTGGACGACCAGGCGATGGCCTACTTCGACGGGCTGCCGGATGCCGATCGGGCGCGCGAGCTGTACGCCGAGCTCATGAGCGAGACCGACCCCGACACCCGTCAGGAGCTCTCGGATGAGCTCAACGACGAGGTCGCGGAGCAGGTCCTGGTCCTCATCCCCGTCGCCAAGGCCGAGGCCATCGAGGTCTGGGACGACACCGTCGTGGGCGGCTACGAGTCCGACCCGTACACCTGGCGTCTGAACCTCAAGAACGCCTTCCTCAAGTAATCCGCTGCTGCTCCGGGCGCCTGCGACGGCGCCCGGGGCGGCACACATCCCGGTAGGAGATCCCGTGCCGAAGTTCTTCGCACGCCGACTCGGCGAGGCAGTCCTCGTGCTCGCCGTGCTCTCGATCCTCGTCTTCCTCATGGTGCGGGTCATGCCCGGCGACCCCGCTTCGGCCTTCATGGATCCGGGAAATCCGGATCCGACCGTCCGCGAGCGCATCCATGAGCAGCTGGGGCTGGATCAGCCGTGGGCCACGCAGTACCTCGTGTGGATCGGCGGCATCCTCACCGGCGACTTCGGCCGCTCGCTCACGCAGCCCTATACGGTCGCCGAGCAGCTCGCGCTGCGACTGCCCGTCAGCCTCGAGCTCGGCATCATGGCGACGCTCATCGGCGTCAGCCTCGGCATCCCGCTCGGAATCGCGGCGGCACGACGCCGGGGCCGCACGTTCGACCAGGGGAGTCGCGCCCTCACCTTCTTCCTGATCTCCGCGCCGCCGTTCCTGCTGGGCACGGTGATCCTGCTGATCAACTCGCGCACGACGCGCTTCCGCCTGCTCGGCTTCGTCGAGTTCTCGGAGGACCCCGTGCAGCACTTCCTGAAGCTGCTCCTGCCCGCCTTCCTCCTGAGTCTGGGCACGCTCGCCCTCGTCGCGCGGTACACGCGCGGGATGCTCCTGGACACCTTCGGCCAGGACTACATCCGCACCGCTCGGGCGAAAGGCATCGCCCCGGACCGCATCGTCCGCAGCCATGCGCTCCGCAACGCCCTGGCACCGGTCGTCACGATCATCGGGGTGCAGCTCGCGACGCTCGTCGGCGGCACCATCATCATGGAGAACGTGTTCGCCCTCCCCGGGATGGGCTCGATGCTCATCCAGGCCGTCAACACGAGCGACTACACCACGATCCAGGCGTGCGTCCTGATCATCGGCGCGATGTACGTCGGCATCAGCCTCGTGGTCGATCTCGTCTACCCCCTCATCGACCCCCGGATCCGGATGGTGCGCGCATGACACTCATCGACCCTGCTGCTCTGGCGGCCACCGTCCGCCGTCGGGCGCGCGTCTCTCCCGAGCTCATCGTCGGAGGCACGATCCTCGGCGGGATCATCCTCGCCTCGCTTCTGGTGACCTTGTTCCCGCCGTACCCGATCGGGCAGATCAGCGACGATCCGTTCGCCGGCCCGAGCGCCGCGCATCTCCTCGGCACCGACAACCTCGGCCGCGACACGTTCACCCGCCTGTTCACGGCAGCGGGGACGAGCCTCATGATCGCCGCCGCGGCGACCGCCATCTCGATGGTGCTCGGCACGACGCTGGGCATGCTGGCGGCCTTCCGCGGCGGGTGGGTGGATGCCGTCATCATGCGCGCGTGCGATGTGATGATGACGATTCCCGCGATCCTGATGGCGCTCATCGTCCGCGTCATCATCGGGCCGGGGATCCTGCCGCTCATCATCGCGATGGCCATCATCTACACGCCGACGTTCGCGAAGATCATGCGCGCCCCGGTGCTCGCCATGCGGGGTCGGGACTTCGTCGTCGCCGCACAGCTGTCCGGAGTGCCGGCACCGCTCATCGCCGTCCGGCACCTCCTCCCCAACGCGACCACGCCGCTCCTCGTCCAGGCGGCCGTCACCGCGAGCGAAGCGGTGCTCCTCGAGGCCGGGCTGAGCTACCTGGGACAGGGTGTGCAGCCCCCGAACCCGTCCGTCGGCATGATGATCAGCGAGTTCCAGAAGTACGCGCAGGACGACCCCCTGCTGATCCTGCTGCCGGCTCTGCTGATCGTGCTGATGGCCGCGGGATGGAACCTCATCGCCGACGGACTGCAGTCGACCTTCGCGCCGCGCGGCCACGAGAAGTACGCGTTCCTGGCGCCGCGATCCTTCCTCGACCGCATCCTCTCGCTGTTCATCCCCGCCCGCCGCCAGCTCAGGGAGCCCTCATGACCATCTCTCCGGTGCTCGAGATCTCGGATCTCACGATCGACTACGGGCGCGGCCCCGCCGTCGAGAACGTGTCCCTCGACGTCGCACCGGGCGAGGTCGTCGGCGTGATCGGCGAATCCGGTTCGGGAAAGTCCACGATCGCGATGGCGGCTCTGGGCCTGCTGCCCGAGACCGCGCGCGTGGACGCGGCGCGCTTCCGCGTCGCCGGGCACGATGCGCTGACGCTCGCGGAATCGGGATGGCGCGGCGTGCGGGGCACCCACGCCTCCATGATCTTCCAGGAGCCGATGACGGCGCTCAGCCCGTCGATGACGATCGGCGCCCAGCTGGTCGAGGCGCTCACGCTGAACGGCTCGACGTCGGCGAAGGACGCACCCGCCCGCGCGTTGGAACTCCTCGACCTCGTCCACATGCCCCAGCCCACCACCCGCATGCGCCAGTACCCGTTCCAGCTCTCGGGCGGCCAGCGCCAGCGCGTGATGATCGCCATGGCGATGGCGGCCGACCCACGTCTCCTGGTGGCGGACGAGCCGACGACCGCCCTGGACGTGACGGTCCAGGCGCAGATCCTCGACCTGCTGGCCGAGCTGCGCGACAGGATCGGCATGGGCATCCTGCTCATCTCCCACGACCTCGGCGTGATCGGCAGGCTCTGCGACCGCGTCACGGTCATGTACCGCGGCCGCGTCGTCGAGCAGGGTGAGACGGCCAGGGTCCTGACGGCGCCCGAGCATCCGTACACCCGCGCGCTGCTCGACAGCGTGCTCACGGGCGAGCAGCAGCCGCGCACCCGACTGCGCACGATCGAAGGGGACTTCGCCGACGCGGTCGCAGGACCCGCGGCGATCGACCGCATCCGGATCGTCGAACCCGAGCCCTTCCCGGCCCCGGTGCGCGTGCCGCGCGCGGACGACGTCATCCTCCGGTTCGCGGACATCACGAAGGTCTACCGGACCCGCCGCGAAGACATCCACGCGCTCGCCGGGGTGTCGCTGCAGGTGCGGCGAGGAGAGAC
Organism: Microbacterium sp.; assembly: GCA_040509015.1. Classification (GTDB taxonomy): domain Bacteria; phylum Actinomycetota; class Actinomycetes; order Actinomycetales; family Microbacteriaceae; genus Microbacterium. The sequence continues at coordinate 11,120 of JBEVLS010000010.1, read as the reverse complement.
CTTCGGCGTCGTCGGCGAATCGGGCTCGGGAAAGTCCACTCTGTCGCGTCTGGGCACGCTCATCGAACGACCGACCGGCGGCTCCGTGATCTTCGACGGCGAGGATGTGACCCACGCGCGCGGGCGTCGCCTGCGCGAGTTCCGCTCCAAGATCCAGGTCGTCTTCCAGGACCCGAACGACTCCCTCGACCCCAGGTACACGGTCGGGAGATCTGTCGCCGAGCCGCTCCATTCGCAGCGACTCTCGCGTGACGAGGTCCGCGCGAAGGTCGCGACGGCTCTCCTCCAGGTGGGGCTCCCCGAGGACGCCGTCACCCGACGTCCGCACGAGTTCTCGGGCGGCCAGCGCCAGCGCATCGCGATCGCGCGCGCCATGGTGACCGATCCCGAATTCGTGGTGCTGGACGAGGCCACGAGCGCGCTCGACGTCTCCGTGCAGGCGCAGATCCTCAATCTCCTCACCGAGATCCAGAACCGCACCGGTGTGACCTACCTCTTCATCTCGCACAACCTCGCCGTCGTCCGGCACATCGCCCAGCGGATGGCCGTCATGCGACGCGGCGAGGTCGTCGAGACGGGCGAGTCCGATCGCATCTTCACCGACCCGCAGGACGAGTACACGCAGCAGCTCCTCGCGTCGATCCCGCAGCTGCGCACCGAGGAGCAGGTATGACCGCCGAACTCACCGTCGTCGTGGCCTCCGCGCTGGAAGCGCCCGAGCTCGAGCGCATCAGGGCGGTGCCCGGCATCCGGGTCCTCCACGACGCCGCTCTCATCCCGACGCCGAACTACGTCGCCGACCACAAGGGGACCCACCCCGTCCTCGACGATGCGTCGCTGGCCCGATGGAAGGCGATGCTGGCCCAGGCCGATGTGCTGTTCGACTTCGACTGGCATGCCCCCGCCGCGATCCGCGAGTCGGCGCCGAAACTGCGGTGGCTGCAGGCGACCAGCTCCGGCGTGGCGCAGGTGCTCGTACGACTGGGGATCACCGAGACGCCCGATTACACGATCACCACCGCGGCGGGCGTGCACGCCGTCCCGCTCGCCGAGTTCGCGCTCACCGGCATCCTCCACGTCGTCAAAGGCGTGCCGATGCTGCGCCGCAGACAGGCCGCACGCCACTGGGAGCGCTACACGACCCGTCAGGTGCAGGGGCTGCACGCGGTCGTCGTGGGCCTCGGGACCGTCGGGCGCGAGACGGTGCGACTGCTGTCCGCGGCGGGCCTCGTCGTGACGGCGGTCGGTCGTGACGGGCGGCACTACGACGTCCCCGGAGCCGCGCGAGTCGTCGGCTTCTCCGAGCTGGACGATCTCCTGCCCACGGCAGACGCCCTCGTGCTGTCGTGCCCGCTCACCGACGAGACCCGCGGGCTGATGGACGGACGTCGATTCGCACTGCTGCGCGAAGGAGCGGCGCTCGTGAACATCGCTCGGGGTGGGGTCGTGGTCGAACCCGCGATGCTCGCGGCGCTCGAGTCGGGCCGCCTCGGAGGCGCGGCGCTGGACGTCTTCGCGCAGGAGCCGCTCCCCGCCGACTCGCCCTTCTGGGGGCGCGACGACGTGCTCGTCTCGCCGCATTCGGCCTCCACGGTCGACCAGGAGAACTCGAGGATCGTCGACATCTTCGTCGACAACCTCGCACGCCTGACAGGCGGGCGCGAGCTGCGCAACGTCTTCGACCCTGCTCGCGGCTACTGATCGGAGACCCGCCATGACCACAGACATCGCCGCACGTTTCCCCCGCTGGTCCGCTCTCGAACTCGCGGCCGCCATCCGCGCCGGAGAGCTCGGGGCTGCAGAGCTCCTCGCCGAGGTCCGTCGGCGGATCGACGCCGACACGACGACCAACGCGTGGGTGTGCTTCGCGTGGGAGGACGCGGGCGCTGCGGCAGCTGAGATCGATCGGCGCATCGCCGAAGGTGAGCCGGTCGGACCGCTGGCGGGCGTTCCCTTCGGCGTCAAGGACACCCAGGACCTGCGCGGCCTGCCCACGCGGTGGGGTTCGCTCCTGCGTGCGGACGCACAGCCCGCCGCCGGCGACGACCCCTGCGTCGCCAGACTGCGCGCGGCGGGGGCGATCCCGATCGGCAAGACCACGACTCCCGAGTTCGCCAGCGGCCTGCTCTGCGAGAGTCGCGCGACCGGCACGACGCGCAACCCGTGGAACCCGGCGCTCACGCCCGGCGGTTCGAGCGGGGGGTCGGCGGCGGCGGTGGCCGCAGGTCACGTGCCGTTCGCCACGGGGTCCGACGGCGGCGGCTCGATCCGCATCCCCGCGGCCATCACCGGGCTGGTCGGCCACAAGACGACGTTCGGCCTCGTGCCCGAGATCGATCGCGCCGTCTCGGAGACCTCGACCGTGGGCGTCCTCACGTGGGATGTCGCCGACACCGCAGCCATCCTGGACGTCATCTCCGGGCCCTGGCCCGGCGACGCCCACTCGCGCGCTGCCGCAGCGCCGGCTCTCGTCGGGCGGCTGGCGGATGTGCGACTCGAGGGCCTGCGGATCGCCTACGTGCCCGAGCTCGATCGCGCCGGCGCGACGGACGAGGTGCGAGCGGCGTGCGCGACGGCGGTCGAGGCTCTGCGGGAGCGCTACGGCTTGCGCGACGTAGAGGGAGTCGTCGAACTGGATGCCGGGGCGAACGAGATCTTCGTCGAGGCCGGGAGCGTCGACCCCTGGTCCCTCAACGACTTCGGCGACCTCGACGTGACGATGCCGCTCTTCTCGGACTACTTCGCCACGCGCCTCGAGCGCACCGGCGCCGTCACGATCCAGCAGCTCGGCCTCGCGCTGCAGCAGCGCCGACGTCTCCGTCGCGAGATCCAGGGATGGTTCGACGACGTCGACGTCGTGATCGCGCCGACCCTGTCGACCGCCGACATCCCCGCAGAGGGTCCGCCGCCCACGATCGTGCCCGGCCAGGAGTACGAGGGGGTCGCGGCCGTGGCCCCGCTCACCCGCATCGCCAATCTCGGCGGCATCCCGTCGACGACCGTGCCGGTGGGGCGTGGCGCGGGCGGTGGCCCGATCGGGCTGCAGGTCATCGCGGGACCAGGACGGGACGACCTCGCGCTCGCCGTGGCTCGGGCCGTCGAGTCGCTGGACCTGCTTCCGCTCGCGGCGCGTCCGTACCTGCGCGCCTGAGCATCAGGCGACGAGCACTCCGTCGCGCAGGACGGCGCGGACCCGACCGAGGGCGCGCGGATCCGCCAGCGGATCGCCGTCGACGATGAGAAGGTCCGCGGGGGCGTTCCGTCGAACCGTGCCGTGACCAGCGAGGCCGAAGTGCGTCGCGGTCGCCGACGTCGCGCTGCGGAGCGCTTCTGCCGTCCCGGGCCCGCACTCGGCGATGCAGGCGATCTCCTCGGCCAGTCCGTCGAACGGCGTGCGGTGCCACCCCGCATCCGTACCCGCCGCGAACCGCACACCGGCCGCATAGAGGCGGGAGAACTGCTGCATCCCGTTGTCGAATCGTCGCTGCCACGCGTCGATGGTCTCGGGAGACGCACCGATCGCGATCTGGTGATCGCGCATGAACAGCCGCACCGAGAGCGTCGGCGTCACCACGACCCCGGCCGCCGCCATGCGGTCGGCCAGCGCAGGGTCGAAGCGCGAGCCGCCGGTCCCGTCGGTGGCGAAACCCGCGTGCTCGATGTGGTCCGCCCCGGCGTGCACCGCCCGGGACATCCCCTCGGCGCTCAGACAGTGCATCGTGACCTTCACGTCGCGGCCGTGCGCCTCATCCACGATCGCGTCGAGCTCCGCCTGCGAATAGGACGGCTCCCACGGGACCGTGCCCGGAGTGCCGCCTCCGGTCGCCATCACCTTGATCCAATCGGCGCCGCCTTCGATGAGCTCGCGCACCCGCGTCCGCACCTCCGCCGGGCCGTCCGCGGTGCCGCCGAAGAACCAGCAGTGGCCGTCGGTGGGCGTGACCGGCGGGCCGGCGACGAGGAGCCGGGGGAGCGGGAAACGGGATGCCGCGGCCCCCGTCCTCGCGTCGAAAGCCGTCCGCGCCTTCGAGCCGACGTCGCGCACGGTGGTGATGCCGGCGGCGAGCGCCGCGCGGGCGTTGACGATCGTCGTCGCCACGAGGACCCCGTCGGGTTCGGCGATCGTCTCCGCGGTGCTGCCGTCGGCGCGCAGATTGAGGTGGACGTGCGCGTCGATGAGCCCGGGCAGCAGCGTGGAACCGCGGTGATCGAGGACGACAGCGCCGTCGGGGGCCGCGTGGCCGGCGTCGACGCCCGCGATGATTCCGCCGTCGACGGTCACCGTCGAGGGGCCGAGGCGTCCGCCGTCGGGGTCGATGACGTCGCCGGCGAGGATCGCGAGGGTCACGCGTTCGCGCCTGCGCCCTGCGGCATCGTGGCGCGCAGGCGGTCGTACGCGCCCCGCACGTGCGCGGCGATCATCGTGCGTGCCGCGTCGACGTCTCGGCGACGTATGACGTCCACCAGCTCTCGGTGCTCGGCGAGCGAGATCGCGAGGTAGTCGTCGTTCGCCTTCGCCCGGGTGAGGAGGAACAGCAGCATCTGCGATCGGATCGTGTGCCACGCCGTCGTCAGTCGTTCGTGGCGTGCGGCGCTGTAGATGCCGTCGTGGAAGCGGATGTCGAGCTGACTGAGCCGGTGGAGGTCTCCGTCCGCGATGGCGGACTCCATCTCCACCGTCACCGCGTGCATCGCGGCCAGGTCTTCGTCCGTCGCCCTCTCGACTGCCAGCTCGATGGCGAAGGTCTCCAGCGCGGTCCGCAGACTCGTGAGTTCACCGATGGCGTCGCTGCCCAAGCGCACGACCGATGCGCCACGGTGCAGTTCGATCGTGACGAGCCCTTCGTTGCGCAGCTGCACCAGCGCTTCGCGCACCGGCCCGCGGCTGACGTCCAGCTGCTGCGCGATCTCGACTTCGCCGAGCCGGTCGCCGACGGCGAACACTCCGTCGAAGATCGCCTGGCGGATGCTCGACGTGACTTCTTCCGCCAGCCCGGTTCGACGCGCCGGCCGGATCCCGCTGATGCTCACGCGTCTCTCCCTCGTTGTTTTGTTGACAGTCTGCAATCTACCACCGGCGTCACGCATAGGCCCGCGGCTCGCGGAGAGCACCCGGCTGTCGTGCAGGCCCGGTCCCGTACCCTGAATGCATGACCGAGTCCTCGCCCGTGCGCGCAACGAAACCCCGTCAGGTGCGTCCGGCGACCGAGGGATGGTCGCAGAAGAAGGATGCCGAGGGCCGCCCGCTCCTGCAGTTCGCGAGCCCCAAGCGCGGCAAGCCCCCCGTGCACCTCGCCGACCTCACGCCCGAGCAGCGCGTCGAGAAGGTCAAGGAGCTCGGGCTCCCGGGCTTCCGGGCCAAGCAGCTCGAGAAGCACTACTTCACGCACTGGACCCACGATCCGGCCGAGATGACCGATCTTCCGGCCGAGGGGCGCGAAGAGCTCGTGCACGGCATGCTCCCCCCTCTCCTCACCGAAGTGCGCCGGCTCGAGACCGATCGGGGCGACACGATCAAGTTCCTCTGGAAGCTGCACGACGGCGCCCTCGTCGAGTCGGTGCTCATGCGCTATCCCGGACGCATCACGCTGTGCGTGTCGTCGCAGGCCGGATGCGGCATGAACTGCCCCTTCTGCGCGACGGGCCAGGCGGGGCTGACGCGCAACATGTCGGCCGCGGAGATCATCGAGCAGATCGTGCGCGCCAACCGTCTGATCGCCGACGGGGGCCTCGGCGGCAAGAAGAAGGACGATCACTCGGCCGACCGCGTGTCGAACATCGTGTTCATGGGCATGGGCGAGCCCCTGGCGAACTACGCCCGCGTCATGCAGGCGGTGCGCGTCATGACCGACAAGACGCATGGCCTGGGCATGAGCGCCCGCGGCATCACGGTCTCGACCGTGGGCCTGGTCCCGGCGATCACGAAGCTCGCGAACGAGGACATCCCCGTCACGTTCGCCCTGTCTCTCCACGCTCCCGACGATCTGCTCCGCGACGAGCTGATCCCGGTGAACTCGCGCTGGAAGGTCGACGAGGCCCTCGACGCCGCCCGGAACTACTTCGAGAAGACGGGTCGTCGCGTGTCGATCGAGTACGCCCTCATCAAGGACATGAACGACCACGCGTGGCGCGCGGACCTGCTCGCCGAGAAGCTCAACGCGCGGGGCCGCGGCTGGGTGCACGTGAACCCCATTCCGCTCAACCCGACGCCCGGCTCGATCTGGACCTCGTCCGACGTCAGCGTGCAGAACGAGTTCGTGCGCAGGCTCAACGACGCAGGCATCCCCACGACCCTCCGCGACACCCGCGGCAAGGAGATCGACGGGGCGTGCGGGCAGCTCGTGGCGACCGAGGACGACGAGCGCGTCGCAGAGGCCACCCCGCTCGAGGTCTGACGACCCTCGGCATCCGCCTCCGCCGCTAGCGTTGAGGGATGGTTGATTATCGCTATCTCGGCAACAGTGGCTTCAAGATCTCGGAGATCACTCTCGGCAACTGGGTGACCCACGGCTCGCAGGTCGGCGACGACGCCGCGATCGCGACGGTCCACGCCGCCCTCGACGCGGGCATCACGACGTTCGACACGGCGGACGTGTACGCCAACACCGCGGCGGAGACTGTGCTCGGCAAGGCGCTGGAGGGTCAGCGCCGCGAATCTCTCGAGATCTTCACGAAGGTCTACTTCCCGACCGGTCCCGGCGGAGCCAATGACACGGGCCTCAGCCGCAAGCACATCATGGACTCGATCAACGGCTCGCTGAAGCGCCTGGGCACCGACTACGTCGACCTCTACCAGGCCCACCGCTTCGACTACGAGACCCCGCTCGAAGAGACCTTCCAGGCGTTCGCCGACATCGTCCGACAGGGCAAGGCGCTCTACATCGGCGTCTCGGAGTGGACGGCCGAGCAGCTGCGCGAGGGCCACGCGCTGGCGAAGGGCCTCGGCATCCAGCTCATCTCGAACCAGCCCCAGTACTCGATGCTGTGGCGGGTCATCGAGGGCAAGGTCGTGCCGACGTCGGAAGAGCTCGGCATCTCGCAGATCGTCTGGTCGCCGATGGCGCAGGGCGTGCTGAGCGGCAAGTACCTCCCCGGCCAGCCGGTGCCCGAGGGGTCGCGCGCGACCGACGAGAAGAGCGGCGCGAACTTCATCAAGGGGTTCCTTCGCGACGAGGTGCTCGAGGCCGTGCAGCGGCTGAAGCCGATCGCCGAGCAGGCGGGGCTCACGCTTCCGCAGCTGGCGATCGCGTGGGTGCTGCAGAACCCGAACATCGCGGCCGCCCTCGTCGGCGCCTCACGCCCCGAGCAGCTGGCCGACACGGTCAAGGCCTCCGGCGTGACGCTCGATGCCGACACTCTCGCGGCGATCGACACGGCACTCGCGGGCGCCGTGTTCGACGACGCCGAAGACACGTACCGGGTCTCGCCGAAGACGCGCATCTCCCGCTAGTCGTGCCGAAGTCCACGAGCGCCGGCATCCTTCTCTACCGGCTCGGTCCCGAACTCCAGGTGCTCATCGCGCACATGGGCGGGCCGTTCTGGGCGTCGAAGGATGCCGGCGCGTGGTCGATCCCGAAAGGCGAGTTCGACGAGGGCGAAGAGTCGGCGCTCGATGCCGCGACCCGCGAGTTCCGCGAAGAGCTCGGCATCGACCCGCCCGAGGGGCCGTTCGCAGAGCTCGGCACATTCGCCTACTCGTCGGGCAAGCGCGTGACCGTCTTCGTCGCCGACGGCGGCGCCGTCTCGCTCGACGGGCTCGTTTTCGGCGAGTTCGAGATGGAGTGGCCGCCTCGATCGGGCCGGACCCAGTCGTTCCCCGAGGTCGATCGCGCCGAGTGGACGACTCCGGATGCCGCGCGCGACCGTCTCGTGAAAGGTCAGCGTGCGGCCGTCGACGCACTCGAGGCGCATCTCGCGGCGGCCGGAGCCTGACGCGACGCCTATGGGCGGGCGCCCGTCCTCACAGGGAGGTCGGGGTGGTTCGACCACTGGCTCCACGAACCGGCGTACAGCGCCGGCTCGTATCCCGCGAGGACGAGAGCGACCGCCTCGTGCGCGGCGGTGACGCCGGAGCCGCAATAGACGCCGACGGGTGAATCGGCGCGGGCACCGAGACCCGCGAAGCGCTCGTGGAGCTCTGCGGCGGGCAGGAAGCGCCCGTCCGGTCCGACGTTCTCGGTCGTGGGTGCCGATACGGCGCCGGGGATGTGGCCCGCACGCGGATCGATCGGCTCGACCTCGCCCCGGTACCGCTCCGCCGCGCGGGCGTCGAGCAGCACCGAGGTCTCGGCGTGGGAGCGCACGTCGTCGATGCCGAGCGTGCGGAGTGCGCCGTAGCGGACCGTCGCCGACCCTCGCTCGACCGCGCGGCCTTCGCCGGTCTCGATCGGGAGGCCGGCATCGTTCCAGGCGCGCAGCGATCCGTCGAGGATCCGGACGTCGCGGATGCCCGCGTGCCGCAGCAGCCACCACGCCCGGGCGCTCGCGAGGTTGTTCGCGTCGTCGTAGACCACGACGGTGTCGGCGTCGTCTATCCCCCACGCGTGGACGGTCTCGCGGAAACGCGCCTCGGACGGGAGCGGGTGTCGACCGTCCTGCGGTGCGCCGTGCTCGGCGAGATCCGCGCCGAGGTCGACGTACCGGGCGCCCGGGATGTGCCCGGCGACGTAGGCGGGGCGTCCGTCCGGATGGTCCAGACGCCACCGCACGTCGAGGATCCGGACCGGACCGCCGTCGGCGTACGCGCCGGCGTCGATCGCGGCCTTCAGCTCTGCGGCGGTGGTGAGGATGTCAGGCATCAGCGTCCGTTCTTCGGGCGGGTGGTGACGTCGATCGGGTCTTGGGCGCCGAGCGACGACCATGCGCTCGCCACGCCCTTCGCCGCGTGCTCGGAGGCGCGGACGGCACGCTCGTCGGCCCACGCGTTGAGGACGTGGCCGGAGTGCCCCCGCACATGCTCGAGGACGACGTCGGGCTTGCCTGCGGCGCGGCGCGCGTCGCGGGCGACGATGAGCTGCTCAAGCAGGTCGACGTTCTTCGTCGGTGCGCCGGTCGAGGTCTTCCAGCCGCGGCGACGGTGTCCGTCCATCCACTTCTCGTAGGTGTCGATGGCGTACTTCGAATCCGCCTGCACCACGAGATCGTCCACGTCGGTGTGGTCCTCGATGGCCTTGAGCAGTCCCATGAGCTCGCCCACGTTGTTCGTGCCCTGCACGATGGAGCCGGCCGCCCACTGGCCGTCTTCTCCCACCCACGCCCAACCGGTCGGCCCGGGATTGCCCTTGCAGGCGCCGTCGGTGGCCACGATGTATCGCTCCGTCACTCGGGCAAGGCTACCCGTGGCTGCCGTGCTCGCCTGAGGCGGCCGCGCGTCGCATCGGCTGTGTATACGCAGAAGCCTCTCAGGCGGCCCGAATCGACCGCGGAGCGTCACTATGTATACACTGGATGCGGAAGGGGGCGACGATGCGAGCCAGTGACCGCGCGTACGCGACCCTTCTCGACGAGATCCAGTCGGGCACCCTCGGCCCCGGCACCGTCCTCGGCGAAGTCGAGCAGGCGGCTCGACTCGGCGTCAGCCGCACCCCGCTGCGAGAAGCGCTCGGACGCCTCGCCTCGGACGGCCTGGTCGCACAGCAGTCTGCGCGCGTGACGGTCGTCACGGGCGTCGACGCCGACGACATCCGCGAGCTGTTCGAGGTGCGCCGCGCCCTCGAAGAGAGCGCCGCCGGTCTCGCGGCGGCGCGCGGCGACGTGCTCGTGTTCTCCGCGCTCGCCGAGGAGTTCGCCCACGCGAGCCTTCGCGCCGAGCAGGGCCGCGCCGACTACTACGCCCTCATCCAGCGCTTCGACGCGGCGATCGACGCCTCCGTCGGCAACGACTATCTGACCTCGGCGCTGCGCACGATCCGCACGCACCTCGTCCGGGTGCGGCGGCTCGCGCGCGACAAGCCCGCGCGACTCGCGGCATCCGTAGAAGAGCACCGTCTCATCGCCTCCGCCATCGCGGCGGGCGATGCCGAGCTCGCCGCCCATGCGACGCACGTGCACCTGCACAACGCGCTCGCGAACATCCTCGAATCCATCGACGCTTCGTCGAGCTCGGAGACCGTCACGGTCCCCGAGCCCGTCGAAGGGCCGCGTCCTCGAAAGGCACACGCATGACCGTCATCCACCACCTCCGCGTCCACCGCAGCGACGAGAACCTCGCCCGCGAAGGGCAGCTCGCCTGGCGGATCGCAGAGATCGCGGCCGATCCCGTCGCGGTCGACGACGACGTGGTCGACATGATCATCAACCGCGTCATCGACAACGCGTCCGTCGCCGCGGCGTCGCTCACCCGGGCGCCCGTGAGCGCCGCGCGGCAGCAGGCCCTCGACCACGCCGTGTCGGTCTCGGGAGACGGCGCGACCGTCTTCGGCTGCGCGCTCGAACGCCGCTCGTCGCCGGAGTGGGCGGCCTGGGCCAACGGCGTGGCCGTGCGCGAGCTCGACTATCACGACACGTTCCTCGCCGCCGAGTACTCCCACCCGGGCGACAACATCCCGCCGATCGTGGCCGTCGCACAGCACGTCGGCGCTGACGGCGCTGCTCTCGTCCGCGGTCTCGCGACCGGCTACGAGATCCAGATCGACCTCGTGCGCGCGATCAGCCTGCACAAGCACAAGATCGACCACGTCGCCCACCTCGGCCCGTCGGCGGCCGCCGGCATCGGCACGCTCCTCGGCCTCGACGTCGAGACGATCTACCAGGCCGTCGGCCAGGCGCTGCACACGACCACCGCCACGCGGCAGTCGCGCAAGGGCGAGATCTCGACGTGGAAGGCGCACGCCCCCGCCTTCGCCGGCAAGATGGCCGTCGAGGCGGTCGACCGCGCGATGCGCGGCGAGACCTCGCCGAGCCCGATCTACGAGGGCGAGGACGGCGTCATCGCGTGGCTGCTCGACGGACCGGACGCCTCGTACGAGGTGCCCCTTCCCGCCGAGGGCGAGGCGAAGCGCGGCATCCTCGATTCGTACACGAAGGAGCACTCGGCCGAGTACCAGGCCCAGGCGTGGATCGACCTCGCGCGCAGGCTCCACGACGAGCAGCCCGCGGCGGTCGACCCCGCGAACGTCGAG
>JBEVLS010000009.1:0-10113 GCA_040509015.1 Microbacterium sp. | reverse complement strand
GAGGACGAGAGCGGATCGGTGCGGGTCACCTCGTCAGCCTACGACCGGCGGCCGAGCCGCTGGCCGCGGATGGCGGCGCCGACTGCCGTCCTTCGTCCGATCTCTGCCACGACGTGCGGGAATGCGAAGAGGGCCGGATGCCGTGGCATCCGACCCTCGTCGAGGAACTGCGCTGTCTCAGCGGACGACGACCGCCAGGACGTCGCGAGCCGACAGGACGAGGTACTCGTCTGCGCCGAACTTGATCTCGGTGCCGCCGTACTTGCTGTACAGGACACGGTCGCCGACGGCGACGTCGAGCGGGACCCGGTTGCCGTTGTCGTCGATACGGCCGGGGCCGACTGCCACGACCTCGCCCTCCTGGGGCTTCTCCTTGGCGGTGTCGGGGATGACCAGGCCACTCGCGGTGGTCTGCTCGGCCTCGACCTGCTGGATGACGATGCGGTCCTCGAGCGGCTTGATGGAAACCGACACGGTCTACCTCTTCTTTCTTGAGACTGAAGACTCGTTAGCACTCGCGTATCGAGAGTGCTGATTCCAGTCTAGGCAAGCACCTGGCACTCACGCAACGTGAGTGCCAGTCCCGTGACGTCCGGTGTCGGGGACGGGCGTATCACGGCGGCGATCCGCTCCTCCTCTCCATCGCCACGACGTCGACCGTGCGCGTCGACCCCGTAGCAGGCGCGCGCGAGCAGTGATATACCGATTCTGGGCGATGGGGCCCGGTCCGAAACTGGGGTGGTAGGACATGACCGAACCGCGCGTCGGCGGCGCCGCGTCGAGTGCGCCGTCGATTCCGACGTCTGGTGCCGCTCACGCCCGCCCCCGGAGCCGTCGCCCGTTCCAATCCGATGCCGGTGCGACTCCGAACAGGCTGAGAGGTCGGACCCGAACCCGCGGGTCCCTGCCCTCGACTTTGTTCGCTTGGGGTGAGTGAAGAAGATGACGATGGCGTATTTTCTTGCGGTGGACGTCGGCACCAGCCGCACGGCGGCGGCGACGGTCCGCACCCTCTCGGACGGTACGCTCAGCGCCTCCGCATTCCCGCTCGGACGTCACTCCGACAGCGCCCCGAGCCTGGTCTTCGTGGCGGACGGCGAGCTCCTCTTCGGCGATGCCGCGGCCCGCCGCGGCGTCACCCAGCCCGAACGGCTCGTGCGCGAGTTCAAGCGCCGTATCGGAGACGAGACCCCGATCATCGCCGGCGATCGGCGCTTCACCCCGGAACAGCTCTACGCCCTCACCGTCTCGTGGGTCATCGACACCGTCGCCGAGCGCGAAGGCCGTCGTCCCGCCGGTGTGAGCGTCACGGTGCCGGTGACGTGGGGCGATCATCGGATCGGTCTCGTCTCGGCCGCGCTCGCCCGCGCCGGATGGTCCGACGTCGACCTCATCACCGAGCCCGAGGCCGCGGCTCGACACTACGAGGCCGACAGCCCTCTCGCCCCCGGTGCGCTGCTGTGCGTCTACGACCTGGGCGGCGGCACCTTCGACGCCGTCCTCCTGCGCAAGCTCGACGGCGCGGTGGAGGTCGTCGGCGACCCGGCCGGCCTCGACGCCTTCGGCGGCGCCGACTTCGACGACCTCGTCCTGACCCACGCCCTCGACGCCGCCGGGATCTCCAAGAGCGAGCTGTCCGGCGATGCCGAAGCGCGCGTCGCCCTGTCCTCGCTCCGACGCGAATGCATCGATGCGAAGGAGTCGCTCTCGTTCGACTCCGAAACCGTCATCCCCGTCCTCCTCGGCGAGGGGAAGACCACCGTCAGGCTCACACGGTCCGAGTTCGAGACGATGATCGAGGACGGCATCGGCCGCACCCTCGACGTCGTCTCGGCCGTGCTGTCGTCGGCCGGTGTGCACCCGGACGACGTCGAGGCGATCCTGCTCACCGGCGGCTCCTCGCGGATCCCCCGCATCGCGCAGCTCCTCTCCGAGGGCTTCGACCGGCCGGTCGCCGTGGACGCCGACCCCAAGGCGATCATCGCCCTGGGTGCTGCGCGCGCCCTGGCCGAGGATCACGCGGTCGTCTCGCCGATCCTCGTGCCCGGACCGGTGAGGGCGCCGGCCGCGGAGGATCCGGCCCCGGTGTTCGCCCGCGACGACTCCTCGCGCCGGCGCTTCGGTCGTGTCGCAGCCATCGCCGCCGTCTCCGCGGGAGCGCTCGTCCTCAGCGCGGGCGTCGCCGTCTGGGCGCTCTCCCCCTCGACGGGGCTGTCGCAGGACCCCGCGCCCGCGTCACCGACACCCACGGCGTCGACGACGTCGGCCGTCCTCCCCGCTCCGACGAGCACGCCCTCGTCCGCCGTCGTGACGCCCGCCGCCGACGCGTCGAGCGCTCCGTTGCTGACGCCCGCTCCGCCGGGCGTCGTGACCGACATCTTCCCGCTGCGAAGCGAATCGCCCACTCCCGCCCCCGCCAACCCGACGGCTCCCTGAACCGAGCCCGGAGGACGACATGTCGACGAAGCCATCATCCCCTCCCCCGCTGCACGTCGCGGAAGGTCCTCCCCTGTGGGCGGGCCTCGCGCGAGCGCACATCGACGCCCTGACCTCGGGAAGCGCACCGCGGCGCGCCCTCATCTCGGGCCCTGCAGGATCCGGCAAGTCGCGACTGCTCCGCCACCTCCGCGCCGCGCTCGCGGAGGCGGGTGTCACCGCGGTCAGCGCCCGCGGGGTTCGAGACATCGACACCGTCCCCGCCGATGTCGTGCTCGTCGTCGACGACGCTCAGACGCTCACGGGCGGGCGCGTGGAGGCGATCGTCCGACGCGCCGCCGATGTCGAGGCGGCGCTCATCGTCGCCGCCCGACCGTGGCCGTTCGCGGGCGAGCTGCGCGCCGTGGCGGCAGCCCTCGAGCGCACCCAGCCCGCGATCGTGCTGGGGCACGTGACCCGCGCCGACCTCGCCGCGCATCTGGGAGCAGGGTTCCCCTCCGAGTGCATCGACGGCGTGCTCGAGGCGAGCGGCGGAGCGCCCTGGCTCGTCGGCGAGTCGCTCGCGATCCACGATCCCGACGGCTGCTCGGACGACGAGGGGCACAAGAGCCTTCACGACGCGCTGCAGGACGTCATCGCCCATCGTCTGCGCGCCACCGACCCCGACGTGCGGAGTCTGGTCGAAGAGCTCTGCTACTCGACGGAAGCGGCTCACTCCCCCCAGTCCCCGGAGCGCGACGCCCTCGCGCTCGCGGCGTACTCCGAAGGACTCCTGCTGGCCAACGGCAGGCCGGCGCCCCTCGTACGCTCGGCCGTGCACGCCACCACCTCGGTGGAACGGCTCATCCGTCTCTTCGAGACCGGCCCGCAGGATGCCGTGAGCGAGGCGTCCCTGCGACACCTCGTGGACGGGGTGCGCGATCCCCGGCTCGCCGATGCCCTGCTGCACCGAGGCGACGCGCTTCGCGCGGCGGACCCGAGGCGGGCGGGCGAGCTCTACGCGAAGGCGCAGGAGTCGGGCGCCGATCCGACGGTCGTCGCGATCCGTCGAGCGCAGGTCGAGTGGAGTCTGGGCCACGTGGACGCCGCCAGCGCGCACCTCGACGGAACGACGGTGGACGCGGATCACCCGGACCACGAGAGAGCGGCCGACACGGCGGCCGCCATCTGGGCGGCACGCGGCCTGACGTCGATGAGCGTCGCGGTCTACAGGTCGTTCGTCTCGTCGACGGGCCCGTCGAGGACCCGCGCGACCATCGCGGCGCTGGGTGTCGCCGACCCGGACGCCCTCCGCGAGGCCCGCTCGGCACTCCCCGCGCGGACCATCCCCTCCACGCTCACGGTGGCCATGGACCTCTTGTCGCGCGGCATGCACGAGAGCCTGACCGGGTCGGCTCAGGCTGCGCTCAACGACCTCGTGCGCGCGTCGGAGATGTATTCGGCGTCCGGGACGGACGACCCGACCCCGGAGCTCCCCGCCGTCATCGCGGCGCTCACCGCACTCAACCTCGGAGAGCCCGACGTCGCGCACTCGGTGCTGGACCGTGCGGTCGGCGACGGCCACGGCGGCGTCTGGGCACGGCCGCGGCTCGTGCTGTGGCGGGCGTGGGTCGCCCTCCAGCAGGAGCGCGCGCACGACGTCGAGGCGGCGATCGAGTCGATCCTGCCGTCCGCCCGCTCGCTGAGCTCGCGCGACCGGCTGCTCTTCGACGCCGTCTCGATCGCGATCGCCCGCCGGTACCACGATGTGCCCGCCCTGTCCGCGGCGTGGCGGAGCGCGCGCGAGAGCCTGCTCCGAGCGCAGTTCGACATGTTCGGGCTGCTGCCCCTCGGCGAATTCGTCGTGACGGCGGCGCGCGTGGGCGAGTCGGATCGGATGCGCCCGCATTTCGCCGCGGCGCTGGGTCAGCTGGAACGCCTCGGATCGCCCCCGCTGTGGTCGGCGCATGTGCATTGGAGCGGCCTCCAGCAGGCCATCCTGCTCGGGCGCCCCGACGACCTGAAGCCTCACGCGCGAGCGCTCGTCGAGGCGGCCCCGCACAACCGGCTCGCTGCGACGATGGCCCAAGCCGGACGCGTGTGGACCTCGGTGCTCGCGGGGGCGGTCGACGCCGATGCGGTCGAGGCCGCGGCCGTGGGCCTCGGCACGGTCGGACTCGCTTGGGACGGTGCACGTCTCGCGGGCCACGGGGCCGGGCGCACGGACGACCGCCGGACGATCTCACGGCTGCTCGCCACGGCTCGGCGTCTGCACCCCAACGAAGAGGTGCGGCCCGCCGCCGTGGACAACGAAGCGGGAGCCGCTCCGAAGGCGCGCACGCACGCGGATCTCAGCCCTCGCGAGCTGGAGGTCGCAGCCCTCGTGGTGCAGGGCAAGACCTACGCCGAGATCGGCGCGTCGATCTTCATCTCACCCCGCACCGCCGAGCACCATATCGCCCGCATCCGACGCCGACTCGGCGCCACGACCCGCTCGGATCTCATCACGAAGCTGCGGATCGCGCTCGACGGTGTCGCGGAGTCCGCGGACGCCGTGGACGACGCCACGAGGGAATCGGCATGACATCCGGCCGCGCCCTGCGCACACCCCCCGGGGTAATCCCCCTACACATTCCCCCTCGCGTTCGGGAAAGACCCCGACGCGCGCCCGCCCCCTCCGGCATACCGTCGGAAACAGACCCGAACAGAACGAGGAGCAGAGCATGAGTCTTACGCTCGCCACAGTCGCCGACGCATTGATCGAGTTCATCCTCAGTCTCCTCCGAGACCCGGACGTCGCCGCGGAGTTCGACGACGACCCCGACCAGGCGCTCTTCGCGCGCGGCCTGAACCAGGCGTCGGCGGCGGACGTCGCCGCGGTCGCCCCCGTCATCATCGAGCGCACGCACGTCGTCCAGGTCGCCGTCCCCCGCCGGGTCGAGTCCGAGTCGCACGGCACCTCGGTCGTGCGGGAGATCAAGCAGGTCGTCCACAACCTCCAGTGGGTCGACGACCGGGACACCGTCGTCGACCAGTCGGTCAACCAGAACATCTGGGCCGAAGGAGACGTCACGCAGACGTTCGATCAGCAGGCCGTCGTCGCATCCGGTGACGACGCCGTCGCCGCCGGCGGGGACGCCGACGTCGACAAGACGCTCGACCAGTCGACGCAGATCGATGCCGGCGGCGACGTCAACATCGGCAACGACACCGACGTCGAAGTCGTCGACGGCTCCTTCAATGAAGACACGGATGCCTCGACCGAGACCGATTCCTCCGTCGACACGGTCGTGGAGGACTCCTACGACGACGAGTCCGTCGACGTGCAGGCCGACGGCTCGTTCACCGAGACGACGGTCGTCTCCGAGGTGAGCGAGACCCCGGTCTACGAGCAGGTCGTCACCAACTCCACCGACGCGCAGATCGTCGAACTCGCCCCGGCGCCGGCGCCGGCGGAGCAGCCCGCGGAAGAGGTCGTCGTCGCCGAGGAGCCCGCGGCGGACGCGTACGACTCGGCCGCCCAGTACACCGAGGCGCCCGTCGAATCGGAGCCTCTCGAGTACGAGTCCGGTGACACGCTGGGCGTGGCCGAGGCCGAGACCGATGACAACTTCTGAGGTCGAGAAGGCGGATGCGGGTCGGTCCAACTCGATCCGACCATCCGCCGAGGACCGCAGGGCTGGCGCTCCGGCGCGCCCCACGCTGATCGGAAAGCCGGCGGCTCCCGTCATCGTGAAGGTTCCGCCGCCGCTCGTCGTGCGCTTCAGTCAGGTCTTCTGGCTGCTGAGCCTGGTCGCTGGGGCGGTCGCGGTCGTCTACATGGTCGTGATCAGGCAGGGACAGCTTCCCGAGATCGAAGCGCTCGTCCGTGCGGTCGACGCGACGCGCGCCGACGCGACCTACACCACGGCCGCCGACATCATCTTCTGGGCGGTGTTCACGCCCGTGGTCGCGATCGTGCTCGTGCAGATCGCCCTGCAGGTGTCGTTCGCCAACCGCCGCCCGAACGTGCGGTGGTGGCTCTTCGGCAGCCTGCTCTTCCAGGGTGGCGTGGTGCTGATCGCGCGGGAGTTCGTCGCGTTCGGCGAACGCGGTCTTCCGCTGGAGCGCATCCTCCAGATCCAGCTCGGCCTGGCGGTGATCGGCCTGCTGTTCGGGCTCCTACCCCCGGCTCTCCGCTGGACTGCCCGCCAGCACGACGTCCGCAGCGACGCTCCGGTCGCTCCAGCCTCCGACGGCCAGCTCTGACGCGACGCCTTCGATGCTGCGGGTGACGACGCGGCAGATGTCGGATGTCGCCCGATCCGTCAACGGTGATTCCCCCAACGCCCTCCAGTGCGAGAGCAGCTCGTCCACCCGGGCTCGGATCTCGGCGGTGTCCGCCGTGTCGGGAAGGCCGATGCGCACAAGTCCGGACGTTCCCGCGCCCCCGATCAAACGCTCCGCCGACGCGGCGTCCGCCGGCGACAGCGACGGATCGGTGGTCCGCAGCTCCGACAGGAGCGCGAGCTCGCGCAGGTCGTGACTGCTCGCCGACACGCGTTCGATCCCTGCGACCAGCCGAGCCGATCCCGCTCTCGGATGTTCGGCCAGGAGGGTCTCGAGTCCGTTGAGCACGGTGCGCGACTTCAGAGCGGCGCCGCGGGAGCGGAACTGATCCGCCACGAACTGCTGGACGTCGATGAGGCCGCTCTGGGCGATCATCCTCTCGGACAGCTGGGACGACGTCCGCGCACCGCCTCTCACGAGCGCGGCGCCGAGCCGGACGCCGAAGATCCCGAATCTGGCCAGCAGCCCCCGGCGCTCGGCGACGCTCAGTCCGGTGGCCTCGGACGCGCGCACGAACCGGTCCACGGAGATCAGCATCCGATCGCGGATCGTCCGATCCAGCGCCGCGAGCTGCCGGAAGGCGGCGAACTCGTTCTCGCGGAGCGTCCTGGCACCCTCGGCGAGCAGCCCGGCGACCGGGATGCACTCCAGAGCGAGAGCGCGGAGCTCTCCGTCGTGGCGGTACCGCTGCGCGATCCGCGCGGCGGACAGGAGCGAGTCGATGCGCCCCGAGCCGATCTCGTCCGCCCGTGAGAGCAGAGCGACGGCGTTGATCGTTTGGGACGACCCCGCCGCGGTGTCGCGGAACGCCTCCAGGAAGCGCACGTCGGAGGCGTGGATGTGGCGGAGCAGGTAGAGGATCGCGTCGGCCTCGGACGGCGAGGACGTCGGCGCGAGGAAGCGCATCGAGCGTTCCGAGACGTCGAGCGAGAGCGAGGCGATGCCCGGTGTGTCGATGAGGACCGTCGACCGGAGACTCTCGGACGGCCACTCGACGTCGATCCAGGCGACCTGCTCGGCGGTGTGGCCGCCGAGATCCAGCACGAGGCTCCCCTCGGAACGCCGCACGGGCAGGCGCACTTCGGCTCCGCCGGTGAGGTGCGCCGTGATGCGCGCCGTCCGGGCGTAGCGGTACCAGGTCACCGTGCGCGTGCACTCCCCGGCATCCGTCGGCGCGATCTGCTCGCCGATGAGCGCGTTCAGCACCGTCGACTTGCCCGCCTTCACCATGCCCGCGACCGCGAGGCGCAGGGGCTCGCGGAGCCGACGGTCGTACCGCTCGAGGATCTCGGACGCGCCGGCATCGCCCGCGTACAGCTCGCGCGCCTGATCGACGAGGTCGGCGACCTCGCCCAGGGATCCGCCCATCGTCATGAACGCGCGCCGTCCGTGAGCGGGGCGAGCGCGGGGATCTCCGCACGGAGCGCCTCGATGCGTGCGAGCTGCTGCTTGAGCTCGACGATGCGGCCGCTGCGATCCTGCTCGTAGGTCGATGCGGCCTGCTTCGCCGCGAGGACCGCTTCCGACAGCGACCGGTGCAGCTGATCGGCGATGCCCCCGAAGTGGTCGCGGGCGACGCGCTGCACGAGCCTCAGCCGATCCTTCAGCTGCTTGCCGACCTGGAACACGACGTCCTCGATGTGTCGTCGCGCGAGGTTCTTCGCCTCGGCCTGCCGACGCGAGAGGCGGGCCGTCATGTCCTCCCGGTACGCGCGCCGGCCCACCAGCACGCCCACCAGGAGCGAGAGCGGATTGATGAGCGTGAGACCGATGAGACTCGTCGCGAGGCCCGCCATGAGCACGCCGCCGTAGGAGCCGCGCACACCGATGTAGATCTTCTCGGCGGCGCCGAGCCGCCCCTCCTCCATCCCCTGGAGCTGCTCGACGGGATCGAGGACCCCCTCGGTGTCGCCGACGTCGATGAAGGGGATGTCGGACTCGCCCGCCATGAATTCGTCGGCGACCTGCTCGGACAGCCACTTGGAACGATCGTTCGTCCACACGAAGGTCTCCGAGACGGCATCCGAGACGCGACGATCGAGCCATTCCGCGATCTGATCCCAGATCGGTCCGGGATCGCCTTCGTCGATGGACTGCTCGGCCTCCCGCTGGACCTTGCGCAGGCGATCGCGCAGGTCGTGCTCGGTGTCGGCGATGAGGTCGGCGATGCCGTCGCTGAGGGCCACCTGCCAGCGCGACGAGCGGCTGCGGAACTCGTCCGCGCGCGCCTTGGCCGCCTCGAGCTCGGCGATCATCTGCGGTGTGCCTTCGGGATTGAGGAGCGCGTTCAGCTCGGTCTTGACCGCCATCCCGAGCTGATCGACGACCGAGACGAGGTCGTGCACCGCACCGCGCTGGTGCACGGCCTCCGCTCTTCCGAGGACGTCCCGACGCAGGTGCGCGACGAGGGCGGGGAAACCGGACTCCTCATTGAGCTCGCGGTCCTGCTCCTGGGCGGCGAGCATCCGCAGATCGCTCGAGACGGCGAACATGGGGATCTTCCCGACATCTCCCAGATGAGACCGGTCGATCTGCTCGATCTGGCGCCAGTCGGGGTAGATGTCGGTCTTCGACAGCACGGCGGCGACGTTGGGCGACACCCGCATCGCGTGCCGGAGGAACTGCACCTCGGGTTCGGTGTACTCCTGCGAGGCGTCCGAGACCAGCAGCACGGCGTGGGCCGTCGACAGCGCGGCGAGGGTGCTCACCGAGCGGGTCGACTCGACGCCGCCCACGCCCGGGGAGTCGACGAGACGGAGGCCCCCCTTGAGGAGCTGCCGGGGGAGCATGACCTCCGCGCCGACGATGTCCTTCTCGTTGTCGGGATTGCCGCGCTCCGAGACGAAGTCCGCGAGATCGTCGAGAGGGATCGGCATGCGCTCGATGGTCTCGCCGATGCCGTGCTCCGAGCGGACGAGCGCGAACGCCGCCGGCTCGTCCGCGAACGACACCGACGTCGGCACGCTCGTGGCGATGTCGTCGTCCACGGGGCACGCGGGTGCGTTCACGAGGGCGTTGACCAGCTTGCTCTTACCCTGCTTGAACTGGCCGACGATGATGACGCGGACGTAGGGGTCCCGCAGCCGCGTGGTGGTCTGCGAGAGCCTGCCCACCAGGTCTGCCCGGCCGACGGCATCCGCGAACGCCGCCGCCCTCCCCACCAGGCCCACCAGTTCGGCGTTGGCGTGCTCGACCGGCGTCATCGCCGTGTCGTCGCCCGCCGTTCCCGTGGCACCCGCCACCTGGTCCTCCGCGCGTGTGCTGACTGCTCCGGTCATCGTCGACATTCCCCTCAGTGGTCCAGGCCGTCGGCGACGACGACGAGGACGCTTCCTCCACGTGGAGCAGGGCGGTGACCCCGAGGGGATC
>JBEVLS010000008.1:0-4221 GCA_040509015.1 Microbacterium sp. | reverse complement strand
AAGGAGTCCAAGACTTCGGGCCCCGGCTGCGCCGCGTCCGACGACGGCGAATAACCAGCCCACGTGAACTTCGGGGTCGGCCTGCCTGGTGGCCGACCCCGGACTGCGTCCACCCGGAGGAGGTGTCGCGCATGGATCTCGCCCGAGATGAAGGCTTCAGCCTCGTGGAGGTCATCATCGCGATGTTCCTCCTCGCGGTGATCGCCCTGGCGGTCCTGCCGCTGACGATCACGGCGGTCCGCGCGAGCGTCGGCAACGCCGACATCGTGGCGGCGACGAGCTTCGCCCACGCGCAGCTCGCCCCGATCCGGGACGCTTTTCCGCAGAACCCCACCTCGACGACCAGCTGCGCCGTGC
The DNA here is from genome assembly GCA_040509015.1 of Microbacterium sp. Classification (GTDB taxonomy): domain Bacteria; phylum Actinomycetota; class Actinomycetes; order Actinomycetales; family Microbacteriaceae; genus Microbacterium. The sequence continues at coordinate 3,864 of JBEVLS010000008.1, read as the reverse complement.
TCCGTGCGCGGGCGACGGCCGGGGTTCCCGGTCCTGCCGGATCGGGCCTGCTCGCCGGCATCGCGGTCGGAACCTGCCCCACCGTCTATCCGGGCTCGATGACCGTCACCGTGACCGTCAGCGAGAACGGCTCGACCCTCGTCACGCTCCCGACCCGGGTGCTGGTGTCGGGTCCGTGAGCGGTCGAGGGGACGACGACGGGCTCACGCTCGTCGAACTGCTCGTCTACATGTTCATCGCGGCGCTGGTCCTCGGTTCTCTCGCCCTGATGTTCGCCAACGGCCTTCGGGCACAGACCCAGGCGACCGACCGTGACAGCGCCACCGGTGCGGGGAACGTCGTGAGCAGCTCGCTGCTCGCCTCGATCCGGAACGCCTCGGAGTTCACGGTGATCGACGGCCGTGCGCTCGTCGCCAAAGTCGCGACGGGCGGCACGGGATGGGAATGCCGAGCCTGGGTGCTCGGCGAGGGCGTGCTGCGGTATCGGACGGCCCACACGGCGCTGTCCACCGCAGACACGACCGAATGGGGCGTGATCGCCCGCGGCGTCACCGGAACCCTCCCGGGGGGCAGGGCTTTCGCCGCCGCGGGTGATCGCTCCCTGACGATCGGCATCCAGATCGTCTCGGGCGACACCGCCATCCCCTTCACCAACGGAGTGACCGCCCAGGCGGTCGACGACGGAACGGACACGACACCATGCTGGTGAACCTCGCCCGGCGCCGTGGCGTGCCCGACGACGGCGGATCGGCCATCGTCTCGGTCCTGATCGTCATGCTCGTCCTGAGCCTCGGTGCACTCACTCTGGCCGTCGTCGTCACCAACACCGCGGGCGTGGTCGTCGACAGCCGCACGACCGCCCAGTCTCGGGCGGCGGCGGATGCGGGACTCACCGAGCTCATCGCCTCGGCGGCACGCGGCGACGTGTGCGACCAGGCACTGACCGATGTGCCTCTGGGATCCGGGTCCCGCTTCACCGCGACCAGCTCGTGCGACGACGCATCGGGACTGGTGACGTTCCAGTCGAGGGGGTCGTCGAACGGCGCCGCCCCCGTCACCGTGCGAGCGGTGTACGAGCTCGAGGTCGACCCGGGCGCCTCGCCGCCGACCGCCGGCGGTCCGGGGCTCTTCTACACCTACGGCCTGACCACGCGACTCAACTCGTACGTGTTCGACGACGCCCACAGCGAGGTCGGGATCGACGAGTACACAGGGTCCGCCGGCGTCTACGCCTCGACAGGCAAGATCGAGTGCGGCTGGGGATCGGTGTTCCCCGGCGACATCTACACCAAGACGGGGGAGCTGCAGCTGGACAGCGGATGCGTGGTCGAGGGGAACGCCTACATCGGCAGCCGGGCCAATGTGAACGGCGGCCGGATCGAGGGCACCCTCGTCGCGCCCAGCACGAGCGCCCACACGATCGCGGGCACGGTCGGCAAGGCCGGCGGAAGCGAGGGCAATGTCTTCCTCGGAGGCACGTTCACGCTCAACAGCGGCACCGTGTACGGCAGCGTGAGCGCGTCGGGCTCGGGGACCAGCACCCTGGGCAGCGGAACGATCCACGGCAACTTCACCTACAGGGGCGGCTATGGCGTGTGGGGCACCCCCGCGAGCACGATCGTCAAGGGCGTCGTCGTCAAGAACGCCGCGCTGGCCGCTCCCACCCTGCCTGAGATCCCCGCCTGGCAGGATGTGGCCTTCACGCCCGTCAATGCGACGACTCCGCCGAAGGCGTGGTCGGACGAGGGGTACAAGCTCACGACGGTGACGGGCACCGCCTGCAGCAAGTGGTCGGGCAACTCCGCCGACGTCACGTCCCTCGCGTCGGCGCTGACGAGCAGGATGATCTTCGACATCCGCACCTGCGCCGGCAACTTCGACACGAACGCCGGCGGGGCGAACAAGACGGTGTCGATCAACCAGGACATCGCGATCATCACGAACCGCTGGTTCCTCTCGGGCACCAAGTTCAAGAGCGCCGACGGCCAGCCGCACACGATCTTCCTGATCACTCCCGACGGCGCGCCCACCACCGCCGGTCCGCAGTGCAGCGGGGGAGCGCTGGACTCGCAGCAGCTCAACGACTCGACCGTGGATCCGAAGATCGCGATCTACCTGTACACGCCGTGCCTCATGAAGTTCAACAGCGGCACCGCCACCTTCCGCGGCCAGGTGTACTCGGGCAAGCTCGAGTTCGGCGGCGGCGTGAAGGTGTCGTTCGCGCCGAGGAACATCCCCGGCTACGACTTCGGCAAGGACGTCGAGCCCTGGCCGGGCGGAAGCGGCGGCGGAGACGGAGCGACGTCGGGCATCGGCACCCTGCTGTCGCTGCGGGATGTGCCATGACCACCGGCATCCTGATCGTCATCCTCGTCTTCGCGGGCCTGTTCGGGCTCGTGATCGGGTCGTTCCTCAACGTCGTGATCGCCCGTGTGCCGGCCGGTGCCCCGCTCACGCGCGAGAGCCGCTGCCCGACCTGCGACGAGCCGATCCGTCCGTGGCAGAACATCCCCGTCGTGTCGTGGATCGCGCTGCGCGGTCGGTGCGCGAACTGCCGGGAGCGCATCTCGGCGCGCTACCCCCTCGTCGAGCTGGCGACGGCCGTGGCGTTCGTCGCCGTCTCGTGGTTCCTCCTCGCGACGTCCGCGGTCGCCGTCGCGATCATCCCGGTCATCGTCGCCTACCTGTACCTCGCGGCGATCTCGATCGCGCTCTCGCTCATCGACCTCGACACCCACCGCCTTCCGAACTCCATCGTGCTGCCGGCGTACCCCGTGCTGCTCGTGCTGTTCGGGATCGCCGTGCTGCTCGGCGCCGAGCCGTGGGCGCTCGGCCGGGCCGCGATCGGCGGCGCCGCGATGTTCGCCTTCTACGTCCTGCTCCGCCTCATCCGGCCGGCCGGCATGGGCGGCGGAGACGTCAAACTCGCCGGGGTCCTCGGTCTCGCGCTCGCGTGGCTCGGCTGGGGACCGCTGATCGTCGGAGCCTTCGCGGCGTTCCTGCTCGGCGGGATCTTCGGCGTCGCCCTGGTCATCGCGCGACGCGCGAGCGGCAAGAGCGCGATCCCCTTCGGCCCGTGGATGCTCGCGGGCGCGTGGGTCGGCATCTTCTCCGGTGAGGCGATCGCCCGCTGGTACCTCGGATTCCTGGCCGCCTGACGCGGCCCCAGACGAAGGACGACACCATGGCACGAACGATCGTGGGGCTCGAGATCACCGAGGAGGGCGTCCGCGCCGCCGAGGTGACGACCGGTCGCACGCCGACGCTGGTCGCATCGGGATCGGTGGCGCTCCCGCCCGGCACGGCGAAGGACTCCGAGGTGTTCGATGCGGACGCGCTCGCGATCGCCCTGCGCCAGCTGTGGAGCCGCGCCGGCATCCGCGGTCGCCGCGTCGTGCTGGGACTCGGCAGCCGCCGCATCCTCGTACGCGAATACACGACGCCCGCGATGCGTCCCGAGCTCCTCCGGCAGGCGCTGCCGTTCCAGGTGCACGATCTGCTGCCGGTGCCTCCCGATCAGGCCGTGCTCGACTTCTATGCGACGTCCCAGTCCGGCGACCAGGTCTCCGGACTTCTCGTCGCGGCCGTGTCCGAGACCGTCGAAGGCCTCATCTCCGCCGTCGCGAAGGCGAAGCTCTCGGTCGACGTGGTCGATCTCGCCCCCTTCGGCCTCGCCAGGGCGGTGGCGCGGGTCGCCGCGCCCGACGAGACCGTCGCCGCGTTCCACCTCGGCGACCACACCAGCTATGTCGTCGTCCTCGAGGGCGGGATTCCCCGGTTCGTGCGCATCATCCCGGTCGACATCGTGACGTCGGCCGTCCGGGCGCGAGAGGTCGCCGCGCTCGGGGAGGACGAGGGGATCGA
>JBEVLS010000007.1:0-4370 GCA_040509015.1 Microbacterium sp. | reverse complement strand
CTGCTGACCGGGCTGCACCTGGTCGCCGAGATGGCGCGCCAGGGCAAGACCCTCGCGGAGCTCGCATCGGTCATGACGGTCTTCCCGCAGGTGCTGATCAACGTCAAGGGCGTCGATCGCACGCGTGTGGCAGACCCGGGCGTCGCCGAGGCGGTCGCGGCCGCCGAAGCCGAACTCGGGGATTCCGGACGCGTGCTGCTGCGTGCCTCGGGCACCGAGCCGCTGGTACGGGTCATGGTCGAGGCCGCCGATGCCGACGCGGCGCAGCGCATCGGCGAGCGGCTCGCCGACGTCGTGCGCGAGAGGCTCGCGCTCTAGCTCAGGCTCCGGGGGCGTTCCACGAGAGCGACTCGATGTAGCGCAGCAGGACTCCTTCGCGCAGCGCCCACGGCGACACCTCGAGCTCGTCGATGTCGAACGCCTTCATCGCCGCGTGGACGACGACGGCCGCCGCGACGATCTGGAACGTGCGGTCGGGCGTGATGCCCGGCAGCTCCTGCCTCGCCTCGGCGGGGATCCGGGCGAGGCGGGGGATCCATGCCTTGAGCGCCGCCCGCGGCAGGACCATGCGCTCGATGCCCGACCACCCCGGCACGGGGTAGCCCGCGAGCTTCGCGAGCGAGCGGATCGCCTTGGACGACCCGGCGACGTGGTCGGGTCCGGGCAGCGACGAGAAGGTCTCGACGACGGGCGCGAGGGTGCGGCGGGCGTGTTCGCGCAGGCGGTCGATCGCGTCTTCGCCGGCCGGATCGTCGGGAAGGAACTGCACGGTCATGCGCCCCGCCCCGAGGGGCACGGATGCCGCGGCATCCGGAAGCTCGTCGGCACCCGCCGCCAGTTCGAGCGACCCGCCGCCGATGTCGAAGAGCAGGATCTGACCCGCCGACCAGCCGAACCACCGGCGGACGGCCAGGAACGTGTAGCGCGCCTCGGTCTCGCCGCCGAGGACCTGCAGGGGCTGACCCAGCGCCTCTTCGATGCGGGCGATGACGTCGGCGCCGTTGGCGGCCTCGCGGACGGCCGAGGTCGCGGTCGCGAGCAGTTCGTCGACGTTCTCGGATGCCGCCACCTCGCGCGCGCCCGCGACGGCGCTCACGAGCGCCTGCACGCCCTCTTCGGTGATCGACCCGTCGGGCGAGAGATAGCGCATGAGTCGCAGCACCGTGCGGTTGCTCGTCGTGGCCAGAGGGCGACCACCGGGTCTGACGTCCGCGACGAGCAGGTGGACGGTGTTCGAACCGATGTCGAGGACTCCCAGGCGCACGTGCTCACGCTAGCGGGTGCCATGACCGGCACATGACCCGTGCGCCGCTACGATGGGCCCGATGACTGCCGAGGATGCCGTTGCGCCCACACTCGCCGACTCGCTGTACCGCGAGATCGACCGAGCCGAGTGGTCGCGGCTCGCGGCCGGGATGGCCCAGCCGCTGTCCGAGACCGAAGTGGTGCAGCTGCGCGGGATCGGCGACCGGCTCGACATCGCCGAAGTGGCGCAGGTCTACGTGCCGCTTTCGCGGCTGCTGTCGCTGTACGCCGAGTCGACGAAGCGACTGGGCGCCGAGACGTCGGGGTTCCTGGGCGAGGCCGACACGACGACCCCGTTCATCGTCGGCGTCGCCGGCTCGGTGGCCGTCGGCAAGTCGACGATCGCGCGTCTGCTCCGCGAGCTCACCAGCCGCTGGCCCGGCACTCCCCGCGTCGAGCTCGTCACGACCGACGGGTTCCTCTACCCGAACGCCGAGCTCGAGCGCCGGGGCCTCATGGAGCGCAAGGGCTTCCCCGAGTCCTACGACCGGCGCGGACTCGTCGAGTTCCTGTCCGAGGTCAAGAGCGGTGCTCCCGAGGTGCGCGCCCCCTTCTACTCCCACATGCGCTACGACATCGTGGCGGATGCCCGCGTCACCGTCCGCCGGCCGGACATCGTCATCGTCGAGGGACTCAACGTCCTCCAGCCGCCGCCCACGCCCAACGACGTCGCCGTCAGCGACCTCTTCGACTTCTCGATCTACGTCGACGCCGAGTCCGAGCACATCACCCAGTGGTACGTCGACCGGTTCCTCGCCCTGCGGCGGGCCGCCTTCAGCAATCCGAGCTCGTTCTTCAACGTCTTCGCGGATCTGAGCGACGACGAGGCCGTCGAGCGCGCCCTGCACTTCTGGAACACGATCAATCTCCCCAACCTCGAGGAGAACGTGCTCCCCACCAAGCACCGCGCGACCCTCGTCCTGCAGAAGGCGGCGAACCACGCCGTGGAGCGGGTGCTGCTGCGCAAGCTCTGACGCGGCGTCCGGAATCGTCGGCTGACCAGGGTCGCAGGTTTTCGTTCAGACTCCTCGCATATCCCTGCTCGTACCATTGACCCCATGTGTGGAATCGTCGGATACGTGGGCCCTCGCGACAGCCAGGCCATCCTCCTCGCCGGGCTCGCGCGACTCGAATACCGCGGTTACGACTCCGCCGGTGTCGCCGTCATCGACGGCGCCGGCGACCTGGGGATGCGCAAGCGCGCAGGCAAGCTGAAGGTGCTCCGCGACGACCTCGCCGCACGGCCCCTGTCGGACGGCACCACGGGCATCGGCCACACCCGCTGGGCGACGCACGGCGGACCCACCGACACCAACGCGCACCCGCACCTGGCCGACGACGACAAGCTCGCCGTCATCCACAACGGCATCATCGAGAACTTCTCCGAGATCAAGGCCGATCTGCTCTCCGAGGGCTACACCTTCCGCAGCGAGACCGACACCGAGGCGGCCGCCGTGCTGCTCGGCCGCGAGTACCGCGCCGCCGGGGGTGACCTCGAGGCCGCGTTCCGCGCCGTGGTCGGTCGCCTCGAAGGCGCCTTCACGCTGCTGGCGATGCACCAGGACCACCCCGGACTCGTCGTCGGCGCCCGCCGCAACTCGCCGCTGGTGATCGGCCTCGGCGAGGGCGAGAACTTCCTCGGCTCCGACGTCGCGGCATTCGTCGAGCACACGCGTCAGGCGCTCGCCATCGGTCAGGATCAGATCGTCTCGATCACGCCGGGCGGTGTGACGGTGACGGACTTCCACGGCGACCCCGTCGAGGTCGAGCCGTTCGAGATCCTGTGGGATGCCGCGGCCGCGGACAAGGGCGGCTGGTCCAGCTTCATGGCCAAGGAGATCAGCGAAGAGCCCGAGGCGGTGCACAAGACGATCCTCGGCCGTACGCGAGACGGCCAGGTCGTGATCCCCGAGCTCGACGGACTCGACGAGCTGTTCATCGGCATCCGTCGCATCATCATCGTCGCGTGCGGCACCGCCGCCTACGCCGGCTCGGTCGGCAAGTACGCGATCGAGCAGTGGGCGCGCGTCCCCGTCGACGTCGAGCTCGCCCACGAGTTCCGCTACCGCGACCCGGTGATCGGCGACGACACCCTCGTCGTCTCGATCAGCCAGTCCGGCGAGACGATGGACACCCTCATGGCGGTGAAGTACGCCCGTGAGCGCGGCGCCCGCACGCTGTCGATCTGCAACACCCAGGGCGCCACGATCCCGCGCGAGTCCGACGCGATCGTGTACACGCACGCAGGACCCGAGGTGGCCGTCGCCTCGACGAAGGCGTTCGTGGCGCAGATCACGGCCCTGTACCTGCTCGGTCTGCACGTCGGCCGGATCCGCGGCACGATCAGCGCCACCGAATCGGCGCAGCACGTCCTCGAGCTCGAGTCGATCCCCGACAAGATCCGCAAGATCCTCTCCGGCGAGCAGGAGCGCATCGAGCAGCTCGCGCACTGGATGGCCGACACGCGCTCGGTGCTGTTCCTGGGCCGCCACGTCGGATTCCCGATCGCGATGGAGGGCGCGCTCAAGCTCAAGGAGCTCGCGTACATCCACGCCGAGGGCTTCGCCGCCGGCGAGCTCAAGCACGGCCCCATCGCCCTCATCGAGGCGGGCCAGCCCGTCTTCGTGATCGTGCCGTCGCCGCGGGAGTCCGCGGAGCTGCACAAGAAGGTCGTCTCGAACATCGAAGAGATCCGCGCCCGCGGCGCCCGCGTCATCGCGATCGCCGAAGAGGGGGATGTCGCGGTGCTGCCGTACGCCGACGAAGTACTGCGCATTCCGCTCGCGAGCCCGCTGTTCGAGCCGCTCCTCGCCGTCGTGCCGCTCCACATCTACGCGATGGGCCTGTCGTCGGCGAAGGGCCTGGACGTGGACCAGCCGCGCAACCTCGCCAAGTCAGTCACCGTCGAGTAACCATGATCGTCGGCATCGGCGTGGACGTGGTTGACCTGGCCAGGTTCGAGCGTGCGCTGGTGCGCACCCCGACGCTGAAGAACCGCCTGTTCGCTGACAGCGAACAGCTGAAGGACGGCGAGCCCCTGCCGCTGCGCTCCCTGGCGGGCCGGT
>JBEVLS010000006.1:0-3536 GCA_040509015.1 Microbacterium sp. | reverse complement strand
GGCTGCTGGTGGTCCTCGTGCTGCTCGTCGTCCTCTCGGGCATCTCGCTCGCCGTGGGCTCGCGAGACGTCTCGTGGGACGACCTGATCGCCGGTCTCGCCGGCGGGACGGAGAACCTCAGCCAGGCGGCGGTCGTCAAGCGCATCCCGCGGACGGTGCTGGCGCTCGTCGTCGGCGCGGCGCTCGGTCTGTCCGGCGCCGTCATGCAGGGCGTGACCCGCAACCCGCTGGCCGACCCCAGCATCCTCGGTGTCAGCATGGGCGCGTCCCTCGCGGTCGTCGCCGGGATCGCCTGGTTCGGACTCTCGAGCGCCTCCGGCTACATCTGGACGGCGATTCTCGGCGCCGCACTCGCGGCGGTGTTCGTCTACGCGATCGGCTCGCTCGGCAGAGGTGGGGCGACACCGCTGAAACTCGCGCTCGCCGGGGCGGCGACGTCGGTCGCACTGGTCTCGTTCATGACCGCGATCGCGCTGCCGCGCGGTGACATCTCGGCGATCATCCGCTCCTGGCAGATCGGCGGCGTCGGCGGCGCCTCGTTCGACACGATCCTGCAGGTAGCGCCGTTCCTCGTCGTCGGAGCCATCGTCTGCCTGCTCTCCGCGCGCAGCCTCAACTCGCTCGCGCTCGGCGACGACCTGGCCGCGAGCCTCGGTGAACGCGTCGCGATCGTGCGTGCGTTCGCCGCCTTCGGCGCCGTGCTGCTCTGCGGCGCCGCCGTCGCGGTGGCCGGACCCATCGCGTTCCTCGGGCTCATCGTCACGCACATGTGCCGGCTGCTGGTCGGAGTGGACCAGCGCTGGCTGCTCCCATTCTCGGCACTGACGGGCGCGGCGCTGCTGGTCGTCGCCGACATCGTCGGACGCATCATCGCCCGCCCGAGCGAGATCGACGTCGGCATCATCACCGCGCTGATCGGAGCACCCGTCTTCATCGCCATCGTTCGACGGCAAAAGGTGCGGGCCCTGTGAGCGGCGCACCCGTGCACGCCCCGACGCGGAACCCGACCGCGCTCGCGGTGGCCTCGGCACGTGGACGCCGGACCCGCCGGTGGCGGTCGATGGTCGGCATCCTGCTCCTGCTCATCCTCACCGTCTTCGCGATCAGCCTCATGGTCGGCCAGACGTTCTATCCGCCCGCCGACGTGCTCGGCGTCCTGCTGGGACAGGACGTCGACGGTGCCTCGTTCACCGTCGGCCGCCTCCGTCTGCCGCGCGCGGTGCTCGCGATCGTGGCCGGATTCAGCTTCGGTCTGGCGGGCGTCACGTTCCAGACGATGTTGCGCAATCCCCTGGCGAGCCCGGACATCATCGGCATCAGCGCCGGCGCCAGCGCAGCGGCCGCCTTCGCGATCGTGATCCTGGGGCTGAGCGGCACCGCCGTGTCGCTGTTCGCGATCGTCAGCGGGCTGGGCGTGGCTCTGCTCGTCTACGTCCTGTCGTACAAGGGCGGAGCGGCCGGCACGCGGCTGATCCTGATCGGAATCGGGATGGCGGCGATGCTGGATGCCGCGATCAACTACATCCTCTCCCGTGCGGGTCAATGGGACCTGCAGGAGGCCCTCCGCTGGCTCACCGGCAGCCTCAACGGGACCACCTGGACGCAGGTCGTCCCCGCCCTGATCGCGATGGTGATCCTCGGTCCGCTGCTGCTCAGCCGGTCGCGGAACCTGGACGCCCTGCAGCTGGGCGACGACACCGCCGCGGCCCTCGGCGTCCGCGTCGAGCGGACTCGACTCGTCGTGATCGTCGCCGCCGTCGGCCTCATCGCCTTCGCCACGGCTGCGGCCGGACCCATCGCCTTCGTGGCGTTCCTGTCCGGGCCGATCGCCGCCCGCATCCTCGGTCCGAACGGATCCCCGATGCTGCCCGCCGGTCTGATCGGCGCGCTGTTGGTCCTGGTCGCCGACTTCTGCGGACAGTACGCCTTCGGGACCCGGTTCCCCGTGGGAGTCGTCACCGGCGTCCTCGGCGCGCCCTACCTCATCTACCTCATCGTCCGCACGAACCGTGCGGGCGGCTCGCTGTGATCGGCAGGCACATGACCGAAAACCATCAGCTCACCGCAGAGAACCTGACGCTCGGGTACGGCGATCGCACCGTGATCGACGCGCTCGATCTCGCTGTGCCGCCCGGGCGCATCACTGCGATCGTCGGCCCGAACGCCTGCGGCAAGTCCACCCTCCTGCGCTCGATGTCACGGCTGCTCGCGCCGCGTGGCGGGCAGGTGCTGCTGGACGGCGCGCAGGTGCACAAGATGCCGGCCAAGGAGCTGGCCCGCACGCTCGGCCTCCTCCCGCAGTCGCCGATCGCGCCCGAGGGCATCACGGTCGCCGATCTGGTCGGACGGGGCCGTCAGCCGCACCAGGGCATCTTCTCGCGCTGGACGCGAGAGGATGACATCGCCGTCGCTGAGGCCCTGGACACCACAGACACGGCCACGCTGGCGGACCGCGCGGTGGACGAGCTCTCCGGCGGGCAGCGCCAGCGCGTCTGGATCGCCATGGCGCTCGCCCAGCACACCGATCTGCTGCTGCTGGACGAGCCCACGACCTTCCTCGACGTGAGTCATCAGATCGAAGTGCTCGATCTCCTCACCGATCTGAACCGCAGCCGTGGGACCACCATCGTGATGGTGCTGCACGACCTCAATCTCGCGGCCCGCTATGCGGACCACCTGATCGCCCTGGAGGGCGGACACGTCCACGCGGCCGGACCCCCGGCATCCGTCCTGACCGAAGCTTGCGTGCTCGCGGTCTTCGGCATCGACAGCAAGGTCATCACCGACCCGACCTCTGGCAAACCGCTCATGCTGCCGATCGGGCGGCACCACACCGAATCGAGCTGACCCTCAGATCGAGTCGGCCCAGTTCTGGTCGTCGTCGCGCGGCGATCGCGCCTGCACGTGGATGACCGGTCGCTGCGCCATCGTCCGCGCCACGACGCGCTCCACGGTCGGAACGTCCTCGAGTTCCGGCCAGTCCGACTCGACGCTGCGGGCCACGATCTGACTCGCCGGCCCCAGCAGCAGGCGCGCGCCGCCGATCGTGCCATCGGGCTCGACGACGGGGATGTCCAGCGTCTCCGCCGCTTCGGACTCCGCCAGAGCGGCGCAGTACTCCAGCACCGCCTCGGCGATGTCGTCGCCCGTCATGAGCTCGGCACCGGCGTAGATGAGGATCTTCATGCAACAGGTCTATCCCTCACCGACGGGTTCACCGAGGGGGTTGCCCCGGGCAGGAGCGACCGCTAGTCCGGTCGTGCGTAAATGGAGGGGTGAGCCAGATCCCGACCGTCCTGTTCGTGTGCGTGCACAACGCCGGCCGCTCGCAGATGGCCGCCGGGTACCTCTCGGCGCGGGCCGGGGATGCCGTCGATGTGCGCTCGGCAGGCTCGGAGCCGAAGGACCGGATCAACCCGCTGGCGATCGCCGTCATGGCCGAAGAGGGCATCGACATCGCCGGTGGCACACCCAAGATCCTCAGCGTCGACGCGGTGCGCTCGGCGGACGTCGTGATCACGATGGGCTGCGGCGAT
>JBEVLS010000005.1:0-3566 GCA_040509015.1 Microbacterium sp. | reverse complement strand
CCGGCATCCCCCTCGTCGAGAAGCTCGGGCAGATCTTCGCCGCGCTCGCGCACTCTCCGCTGACGTCGCTCGACGTCGAGGTGCACGGCGAGCTGCACGCGTACGACGTGAGCGTCCTCAAGCTCGCCGCGCTGAAGGGCGTCTTCACGAACATCGTCAGTGAGACGGTGTCGTACGTCAACGCGCCGCTTCTGGCCGAGCAGCGCGGCGTCGACGTGCGGCTGCTCGTCGACGACGACAGCCCTGAATACCGCAACCTCATCACGCTGCGCGGCGCGCTGTCGGACGGCTCGCAGCTGTCGGTGTCGGGCACCCTGACGGGCACGAAGCAGATCGAGAAGCTCGTCGGCATCAACGACTACGCGATCGAGCTGCCGATCGAGCAGCACCACATCGTCATGATCTACACGGACCGCCCCGGGATCGTCGCGGTCTACGGGCAGAAGTTCGGAGAGGCCGGCATCAACATCGCCGGCATGCAGATCGCCCGACGTGCGGCCGGCGGCCAGGCGCTGTCGGTGCTCACCGTCGATTCGCCGGTCGCCGACGAACTGCTCGACGAGGTCAGCTCCGCGATCCACGCCGACCTGTTCCGCCAGATCGAGATCACCGAGTCCTGATCGCGGGCGCCCGGTCGTTCGCCGGGCGCCGGGGGAGCATCAGCGGCGGATCGCGCGCTCGACGAGGGCGATCAGGGCGTCCATCGCGGCGCCGCGGGGGACCGGCCCCGGGATCGAGCCACCCGCGAGCGCGTTGTTGAAGTAGAGACCGTCGCTGACGAGCATCACGAGGTCGAGCGCGGCGTCGTCGGGAGCGTAGGGGCGGATCGTCTCGGCCCAACGGTCGCGGATCTCGCGCAGCGCGTCGCCGGCGGCGTGATTGCCGCCCTGGGCGAGCCTCGCGGTCGCCGTGATGGCCCGGTCGAGCGGATCGTTCTCGTTGACCGAGGACTGGAAGAAGTAGGCGATGGGACCCTCGGATGCGGCCGCCATCGCCTCGACGTCCGCGTCGACGAGTGCGCGCAGTCGCTCGATGACTCCGGCCTCGAGTGCTTCCTTCGAACCGAAGTGGTAGAGCAGGCCGCCCTTCGAGACGCCGGCGGCGCGAGCCGTGGCATCCATCGTGGCGGCTCTCTCGCCCTCGTCGACAAGGATCGCCTCGAACGCGTCGAGCACCTTCTCGCGGGCGAGGGGAGGGCGGCTCATGTGCTCGATCGTATCGACGAGATGGTCATGGATCTGATACTATACCGGCTGGACGGTAAAGAAACTGAGGGGCGACATGACCACGGGCACCATCACGGCAGCGATCCGCGCGGAGCAGACGCAGCGCGTCGGCTGGCGCGGCTGGGCCGCGCTGGTCGTCCTCATGCTGCCGGTGCTGCTCGTGTCGGTCGACAACACCGTGCTGAGCTTCGCGCTGCCGGCGATCGCGCTCGACCTCGAGCCGTCGAGCGCCCAGCAGCTGTGGATCATCGACGCGTACCCCCTGGTCCTCGCCGGCCTGCTCGTGACGATGGGCACCCTCGGTGATCGCTTCGGTCGCCGGCGCATGCTGCTCATCGGCGCGACGGGCTTCGCCGCCGTCTCGGCCGTCGCGGCGTTCGTGCCCAACGCCGAGCTGCTGATCGCCGCGCGCGCCCTCATGGGCGTGTTCGGCGCGATGCTGATGCCCTCGACGCTGTCGCTGCTGCGCTCGATCTTCACCGACCGCGACCAGCGCCGGTTCGCGATCGCCGTCTGGGCCTCGATGTTCTCGGCCGGAGCAGCGCTCGGGCCCATCGTCGGCGGCATCCTGCTCGAGCACTTCGGCTGGGGATCGGTGTTCCTCATGGCCGTGCCCGTGCTCGTGCCCCTGCTCGTGCTGGCTCCGATCCTGGTCCCCGAGAGCCGCGACCCCAAGCCCGGCCGCATCGATCCGCTGAGCATCGTGCTGTCGCTGGCGACGATGATCCCCGTCGTCTACGCGATCAAGGAGCTCGCGGTGCACGGCATCGCCTCGACCGCGGGCATCTGGTTCGTCGTGGGCGTGGTCTTCGGCTGGCTGTTCGTGCGCCGGCAGCTGCGCGCCGACACCCCGATGCTCGACATGCGGCTGTTCGGCAATCCCACGTTCAGCGGCGCGCTGCTGGTGAACCTGCTGAGCGTGGTGGGCCTCGTGGGCTTCCTCTTCTTCGTGGCGCAGCACCTGCAGCTCGTGATCGGCCTGAGCCCCATGAACGCCGGGTTCGCGCTCGTGCCGGGGCTCGCCGCGATGATCGCCTCGGGTCTGATCGTCGTGCCGATCGCCAAGCGCGTGCGCCCGCGGATCGTCGTGCCGATCGCGCTCACGTTCTCGGTGCTCGGCTATGCGCTGGTGCCGCTGGCGACCGGTCCCGAGAGCCTCTGGCTGCTGATCTCGGCGTTCGTCTCGCTGGGCATCGGCATCGGCGCCGCAGAGACGGTGTCGAACGAGCTGATCCTCGCCAGCGCGCCGCCCGCGAAGGCCGGAGCCGCGAGCGCGGTCTCCGAGACCGCCTACGAGCTCGGCGCCGTGCTGGGCACTGCGGTGCTCGGCGGCATCCTGACGGCCCTCTACCGGACGAACCTCGTGCTCCCGGCCGGGATCCCCGCCGACGCCGCGCGTGCCGCGGAAGAGACGCTCGCGGGAGCCGTCCACGCCGCCGACGGCCTCGGCGGAACGCTGGGCGATTCGCTGCGGGATGCCGCGGCTCACGCGTTCGACGCCGGAGTGTCGACCACCGCCCTCATCGGCGCCGGGCTCGTCGTGCTCGCCGCGGTCATCGCCGCCTGCACGCTGGGGCGCGCCCGGCGCTGAGCGGGCGCCGAGACCGCACGGTCTCGCCGAGGTGACACGCCCGCGACGCCGCTGACGTGCGGTCTCGGCGAGACCAGACGGTCTCGACGCGCATGAGGGCGACGCGAGAGCGCCGCTAGGCTGGGCGGATGCCCCGCGAGTTCGAGAACAACACCGTGAAGCTCGCCGTCATCCCCGGTGACGGCATCGGTCCCGAGGTGATCGCCGAGGCCGAGAAGGTGCTCGACGCGGCGACGGCCGGCAGCGACATCCGCTTCGACAAGACGCGGTTCTCCCTCGGGGCGACGCGCTTCCTCGAGACGGGCGAGACGCTGACGGATGCCGATCTCGCCGACATCGCCGCGCACGACGCGATCCTCCTCGGCGCCGTCGGCGGTGTGCCCGGCGACCCGCGCCTGAAGGACGCCAACATCGAGCGCGGACTCCTGCTGAAGCTGCGGTTCGAACTCGACCACTACGTGAACCTGCGCCCGTCGAAGCTCTACCCGGGTGTGCCGGGTCCGCTGGCCGAACCGGGCGACATCGACTTCGTGGTCGTGCGCGAGGGCACCGAAGGCCCGTATGTCGGCAACGGCGGCTCGATCCGTCGCGGCACGCCGCACGAGATCGCCAACGAGACCTCGGTGAACACGGCGTTCGGCGTCGAGCGCGTCGTCCGGTACGCATTCGAGCTGGCCGAGCGGCGCCGGAAGAGGCTCACGCTCGTGCACAAGACCAATGTGCTGGTGCACGCCGGCGGCATCTGGAAG
>JBEVLS010000004.1:0-4876 GCA_040509015.1 Microbacterium sp. | reverse complement strand
TGCACTATCCGGGGGCGTTCCTCGCCGGGCTCCTGCGCGCGCAGCCGATGGGCTTCTATTCGCCCGCGACCCTGACCGCCGACGCCCGCCGCCACGGCGTCGAGGTGCGCCGCCCCGACCTGCACCTCTCGGGGGTCGAGGCGGTGCTCGAGCCGGTGGCGGGCGGCCCTGTCGAAGCCCGGCCCACCGGCCTCGCGTCGTGCGCGGACCGCCACCAGCCGCCGACCGGCCTCTTCGACCCGAACGGGCCCGACGAGTCCGCCGCGCATCGCCGCGACGGCGACTTCGCGGTGCGGCTGGGGCTGGCGGGGGTGAAGGGCATCGGCGTGAAGGTGGCCGACCGCATCGTCGCCGAGCGCGACGCCGCGGGGGAGTACCGCGACCTGCGCGATCTCGTCCGGCGCACGGGGGTGACGGCGGCGCAGGTCGAGGCGCTCGCCACGGCGGGGGCGTTCGAGTGCCTCGGGCTCACCCGGCGCGAGGCGATCTGGCTCGCGGGCTCCGCGGCGCAGGACCGCGTCGAGTACCTGCCCGACTCGCTCATCTCGGTGCAGCCGCCGCTGTTCACCGACCAGTCGAGCTACGACGTGCTCGCCGCCGACCTGTGGGCGACGGGTGTCTCGACCGACGACCACCCGCTGACCCATTACCGCTCCGGTCTCGATGCGCGCGGCGTGCTCACGTCCCGCGAGCTGCGCCGGCACGAGAGCGGCAGGCGCATCGAGGTCGCCGGGCTCGTCACGCACCGGCAGCGGCCGGCGACGGCATCCGGCATCACGTTCCTGAACCTCGAAGACGAGCACGGGCTCGTCAACGTCATCTGCTCGGTCGGGGTGTGGAACCGCTATCGCCGGGTCGTGCGCGACTCGCCCGCGCTGATCGTGCGCGGCATGCTCGAGCGGTCGGTCGAGGGGGTCACGAACCTGCTGGCCGATCGGTTCGAAGACCTGCGCGTGGGCGTCCACCACAACTCGAGGGACTTCCGGTGATGCGCGGGCCGTAGCCTGGGGCGATGAGCGACGCGCAGCGCGATGCCGACGAGCCCGAGACGCAGGAGCAGCGTGCGATGCGCGCGCTCGAGGCGATCTGGGGCGGCGCCGACCTGACGCAGGAGGCGATGACGCTCGCGAACGAGTTCACCGATCGGCACACGTCGCGCTTCTCGGGCTGGATGCGGCGGGTCTTCCGCCGCGGGTGACGCCCCGGGCTGGTCGACCGGCCCCCGGCATGCGAAAGGGCCCCTGCCGAAGCAGGGACCCTGTCATCGCGAGGCTCAGGCCGGTGTCGCGATGGCGAACCGCACCGAGCCGTCCTGCGCGAGTTCCGCGTCGAGGACGCGATCGTCGAGCGCGGCAGCCGCGGCGACGTCGAGGAAGACGTGAGCGCCCGCCTCGCTGACCACCGTGTCGGACGACTCGGGGGCGGGGGCGACGCTGAGTTCGAAGCCGGTGTCGGTGCCCGTATCGCGGATGCGGACTCCGCCCTCATCGGGGACGTTCGGGACGCGCGAGACGATCGCCTTGACTGCTTCAGCGGCGGTTTCGGTCATCGTGAGCATGTTCGTGTTCCTTCCGTTGCGGGCATGGAACAGGCCACGATTCCGAGATCCGCGGCCGGATGCAAGCGCCTCGGCCCGTTCGGAGGGGATGCCCAGAAGACCCTGAGGTCGTGGACTACGGTGCCCCGCAGACCTCGAACACGTGGTCCGGCGACGAGGGCGTGGTGAGCTGACGATCGCGCAGCACCGTCGAGGCCGGCGTCGACGGATCGGCGCACACCTCGGTGAACGGGCGGTCCGTGGCATCCGTGTACTCGATGTCGATCACGTGCTCTCCGTAGACCGCCGCGTAGGTGTCGCACTCGCGGAAGGCGGCGCACTCCTCGACGACGGCGAAATCGAAGTGCGCGCGGTCGCGCAGCGCGCGGGAGTCCTCGGCGGCGTTCTTCTGACCCGCGGCGAGCCCCTGGGCGTGAGCGATCTCGACGAAGCGCGACGCCAGCAGCAGGTTGGCGTCGAGCTCGAGGGCTCCGCCGCTGCGGGCGTACGTGTCGAGGTTGTCGAACTCGACGGCCTCGAAGCCCGCGTCGGCGCAGCCTTCGATCCACGGTTGCACCACCGAGACGATCGCGTCGCGCCGCGTCGCACTCGACGTGTCGAGCAGGGCCTCGTCGGGCCAGTCCGGGTCCATGACGACCGTGCCGTCGGGGGAGCGGAGGAGGAGCACCGCGGGCCAGTCGTCGAGTTCGCCGGGCTGGGTCTGGAAGCCGTTGACGTAGCAGATCGAGTACACGTCGGCGGGCTCGGCGGAGCGGTCGCGCCCGACGATGTCGACCTCGGGTGCGGGCTCGTAGGCGCCGCCGAGCTGGTAGTCCGGTGAGCCGCCGGCGGGCGGAAGCTGGGGGTCTGCGGTCGCGCACCCGCTCAGCAGCACCGCGACCACAGCGATCGCGGCGGCGCTGCTTCGCGTCCTCACGGTGCGACGCTACCGGGTGTCGGCGGCCCGTGACAGGGTGGCCGCATGAGCAACGCACAACGATTCCTCGACGGTTACCTCGACGCGTGGCGCACGAACGACCCCGACGCGGTGAGGTCGCTCTTCTCTGCCGACGCCGTCTACCGCGGCGGCGCGCACGAGCTCGACCTCGTCGTCGGCATCGACCGCATCGTCTCGGCGTGGGACGAATGGCGCGACGAGCCCGGCTCGTGGGGCTACGAGGGCGCCGTCGACCTCGAGACCGAGACGGCGGCGGTGATCCGTGGGGTGACGACCTACACGGCCGGGCCGAAGTCGGGGGTCTACGACAACGTCTGGCTCGTGCGGTTCGACGAAGAAGGTCGCGCCGCCGAGTTCCAGGATTGGTGGTTCGAGAGCAAAAAGTGATCGATCCGGATGCCGCGATTCGGCACGCAGCGATTAGTTTGGGGAGCGTGCGACCCCAGCCCCACATCGATCCGACGACCACCGAGATCCTGCGTCTCGAACAGTGCGTCCGCGAGCCCATCCGCACTCCGGGGCGGATCCAGTCGCACGGCATCCTCTTCGCGTACAACACGGCCGCGGCGCTGATCGACGTCGTGAGCGAGAACGCCGCCGGCTGGCTCGGCCGCTCGATCGACGAACTCGGCAGCCCGACGCTCGAATGGTGCGTGGTGTCGGGCGCGCACGCCGACCCCGTGCGGGTCGACATCGACGGCGAGAGCTACGACGCGATCGTGCACCAGAGCCCCGGTCGCGTGATCGTCGAGCTCGAAGATGCCGTGGACCGCAGCGACTTCCCGTCCACGTCGGTCACCGGCGCGATCCGCCGGCTCGCGCAGGTGGATTCGGCCGAGGAGCTCCGTCAGCGCGCGGCCGAAGAGGTGCGCGAGATCACGGGGTTCGACCGCGTCATGGTCTACCGGTTCTTCGACGACGGGCACGGCGAGGTCGCCGGCGAGGCGGCGGACGAGTCGATGGATCCCTACCAGGGGCTCCGCTTTCCGGCATCCGACATCCCGCAGCAGGCTCGCTCGCTCTACATCACCAAGCTCTCGCGCGTGATCGCCGCGACGGACGACCCCGGCTTCGCGCTGCTGGGCATCGATGCCGAGGCTGAGCCGCTCGATCTGTCCGAGGCCGAGCTGCGCGCCGTCTCTCCGCATCACCTGGAGTTCATGCGCAACATGGGCCAGGAGTCGACGGTGTCGTTCTCGCTCGTCCATGACGGCCGGCTCGTCGGCATGATCACGTGCGCGCACCGCACGAAGCGTCGCATCCCGATCCTGCTGCGCCGCGCTCTCGAGATGTTCGCGAGTCAGCTCAGCACGCAGATGGCCGCGCTCGAGTCGATCGCGCAGCTGCGGCAAGAGCTCGCCGCACGCGAGCGTCGCCGCGCGCTGCTGGCCCGCATCCCCACGTCGGCCGACCCGCTCGAGGCGCTGTTCGCCAGCAGCGAGTCGCTTCTCGAGACGCTCGCCGCCGACGGGGCGATCATCCGCATCGACGGCATCAGCAAGGGCATCGGCACGGTGCCGCACGTGGAGCGCGCTGCGCTGCTGGACTCCGTCGGGATCGAGCCCTTCGCGACGGAATCGGTGCGGACGACGCACCCCGGTGTGGCGACGCTCATGCCTGAGATCGCCGGGCTGCTCGTCGCGCCCGTAGGGCGATACGGCGTCATGCTCCTCTTCCGCGAAGAGGCGACGCAGGTCATCCGCTGGCTCGGCGACCAGGGTGAGCAGAACCGCGACACCCCGCTGTCACCGCGCCGGTCGTTCTCGGCGTGGAGCCAATCGGTCTCGGGCAGGGCGCTGCCCTGGGGCAGCACCGCCGAGCAGGCCCAGACGCTCGGTCGCGAACTCGCCGAGGCGCTCGACCGGCGCGCCGAGTCGCAGCTCGCCGAGCTCGCGCTCGTCGATTCGCTCACGGGGCTGCGCAACCGCCGCTCGCTGCTCGAGGTGCTCGAAGAGCTCGTCGCCGAGCGTCGTGGCGGCAGTGTGATGTTCCTCGACCTCGATCGCTTCAAGTCGCTCAACGACCGCTTCGGGCACGAGGTCGGAGACATCGTGCTGCGCACCGTCGCCGCCCGCCTGACCGCCGTGTCGCGCGCGACCGACACGATCGCGCGTCTCGGCGGCGACGAGTTCGTCATGCTGTGCCCCGACGTTCCGCCCGAAGACCAGACGCTCGTCGCGGAGCGCATCGTGCACGAGGTCGCCCAGCCCATCGAACTGCTGCCCGGCGAAGACATCACCGTCACGGTGTCGTGCGGCATCGTCGCGATCGAGCAGGGTGCGACGCCGCGGTCGATCCTTCAGCAGGCGGATGCCGCGATGTACCGCGCGAAGCACGGCGGCCGCAACCGCATGTCGGCCTGACCGACCGTCGTCAGGCGC
>JBEVLS010000003.1:0-6993 GCA_040509015.1 Microbacterium sp. | reverse complement strand
CCGTCCTCCACGTCGACGGCGACGCCGTGACGACCGACGTCGACAAGCTCGCGAAGATCACGGTCACGGCCGAGGTCCTCGGTGAGCTCCGCGGCCCGAAGATCGTCATCCAGAAGTTCAAGAACAAGACCGGTTACAAGAAGCGCCAGGGCCACCGTCAGGACCTCACGCGCGTCAAGATCACCGGCATCAAGTAAGTCCAGGAAGAGACGCAGAGATGGCACACAAAAAGGGCGCAAGCTCCACCCGCAACGGTCGTGACTCCAACGCACAGCGCCTGGGCGTGAAGCGTTTCGGCGGCCAGAAGGTCCTCGCCGGCGAGATCATCGTCCGTCAGCGCGGCACGCACTTCCACCCCGGCGCCAACGTCGGCCGTGGTGGCGACGACACGCTCTTCGCGCTCGCGCCGGGTGCGGTCGAGTTCGGCCAGAAGGGCGGCCGCAAGGTCGTCAACATCGTCGCCGCAGCGGCAGCGGAGTAACACCGCTCGCGCGCAGCACACACTTCAGCGACTGGGGCGGGCTCTTTGCTCGCCCCTTTCGCATTCATACCGACCGAAAGCAGGAGGACGCAGATGGTCACCTTCGTCGACCGAGTGACGCTGCATCTTCGTGCAGGCAAGGGCGGCAACGGCTGCGTCTCCGTGAAGCGCGAGAAGTTCAAGCCCCTTGCCGGCCCCGACGGCGGCAACGGCGGCCACGGCGGTGACGTCGTGCTCGTCGCCGATCCCCAGGTCACGACGCTGCTGTCGTACCACCACTCGCCGCACCGTTCCGGCGGCAACGGCGGGTTCGGCATGGGCGACCACCGTGCGGGCGCCGCGGGCGAGTCCCTCGAGCTCCCCGTGCCCGTGGGCACCGTGGTCAAAGACGCCGACGGCGAGACGATCGTCGACATGATCGAGCCGGGCATGCGCTTCGTCGCCGCGCCCGGCGGCATCGGCGGGCTCGGCAACGCCACGCTCGCCTCACCCAAGCGCAAGGCGCCCGGCTTCGCCTTGCTCGGCACGCCCGGGTGGGAAGGCGACGTCCAGCTCGAGCTCAAGACCGTCGCCGACGTCGCACTCGTCGGCTTCCCGTCGGCGGGCAAGTCGAGCCTCATCGCGGCCATCTCGGCCGCGCGCCCCAAGATCGCCGAGTACCCGTTCACGACACTTCACCCCAACCTGGGCGTCGTCCAGGCAGGGGACGTGCGCTTCACGGTCGCCGACGTCCCCGGGCTGATCGAGGGTGCGAGCGAGGGCAAGGGCCTGGGTCTCGAGTTCCTGCGGCACGTGGAGCGCTGCACCGCCCTCGTGCACGTGCTGGACTGCGCGACCCTCGACCCCGGACGCGACCCGCTCACCGACCTCGACGTGATCCTCGCCGAGCTCGAGGCCTACCCCGTTCCCGAGGGCCAGACGCCCCTCCTCGAGCGCCCCCAGTTCGTGGCGCTGAACAAGATCGACGTTCCCGAGGCCAAGGATCTCGCCGATCTCGTGCGCCCAGACCTCGAGGCGCGCGGCTTCCGCGTGTTCGAGATCTCGACGGTGAGTCACGAGGGGCTGCGTCAGCTCACCTTCGCGCTGGGCGATGTCATCGCGCAGCACCGCATCGAGGTCGCTTCGGCGCCCGTCCCGGAGCGCATCGTCATCCGCCCGCGCGGTTCGGTCAAGGAGTTCACGATCCGCGTCGACGGCGGCAGCTACGGCAACGTCTACCGCATCATCGGCGAGAAGCCCGAGCGCTGGGTGCTGCAGACCGACTTCCAGAACGAAGAGGCCGTGGGCTACCTCGCGGACCGACTCGATCGCATCGGCATCGACGACGCGCTGTTCCGCGCCGGCGCGACGCCCGGTGCCACCGTCGTCATCGGCGAGGGCAACGGCATCATCTTCGACTGGGAGCCCTCGATCACCTCGGCGGCCGAGCTCATGACGGCTCCGCGCGGCACCGACCCCCGTCTGATCCAGAATCCGCGACGCACGACGTCGCAGCGCCGCGAGGAGTACTACGACCTCATGGGGGCGAAGGCCGAGGCACGCGCCGAGCTCGAGGCCGAGCGCATCGCGGAGCGCGGACGGGACGGCGCGGAGACGGACGAGTGAGCGCGCTCGAGCGCTCCGACATCCGGACCGCGCGTCGCGTCGTCGTCAAGGTCGGATCGTCCTCGATCAGCGGTGACGCCGCGCATCGCATCGACACGATCGTGGCGGCCATCGCCGATGCCCACGGTCGCGGCGTCGAGGTCGTGCTGGTGTCGTCCGGTGCGATCGCGACGGCGATCCCGTTCCTCGACCTCGGCGGTCGCCCCAACGACCTCGCGACGCAGCAGGCCGCCGCGGCGGTCGGGCAGAACGTCCTGATGTGGCGCTACCAGACCTCGCTCGACCGATTCAGCATCCTCGCCGGCCAGGTGCTGCTGACCGCGGGAGATCTCGAGAACCCCACCCACCGCTCGAACGCGCGCCGCGCGATGGAGCGTCTGCTGGGGCTTCGGATCCTCCCGATCGTCAACGAGAACGACACCGTCGCCACGCATGAGATCCGCTTCGGCGACAACGACCGTCTCGCTGCGCTCGTCGCCCAGCTCATCGGCGCCGACGCGCTCGTCCTGCTCAGCGACATCGAGTGCCTCTACACGCGCCCTCCCGGCGAACCGGGGGCCGTTCCAATCCGTCGTGTCGTCTACGGCGACGATCTGCACGGGTTCGAGTTCGGTTCCGTCGTCGTCAACAGCGTGGGCACCGGAGGAGCGGCGACGAAGGTCTCCGCGGCCCGGTTGGCGACGGCATCCGGCATCGGCGTGCTCGTCACCAGCGCCGACCTCGTCGACCGTGCCCTCTCGGGCGACGACATCGGCACGTGGTTCGCGCCCAATCCCGAGCCCGCGGCCGTGGCCACGGGCCCCGTGCGCACCGCGTCGTCGACGCTGGGCGCCGATAGGCTGGCGTGATGACCACGACCGTGACGACGGCCCGCGAACGCATGCTTCTCGCGAAGGATGCCGCACGGTCGATCGGACTCCTCGGCGACACCGAGAAGCGCGACGCGCTGCGGGCGATCGCGGACGCGATCGAGGCCGCCGAGACCTCGATCGTCGCGGCGAACGCCGAGGACCTCGAGCGGGGCCGGAGCACCGGACTGAGTGTCGCGCTGCAGGACCGACTGACGCTCGACGGTCCGCGCGTCTCAGCTCTGGCGCAGGCCGTGCGCGAGATCGCCGACCTGCCCGACCCGGTCGGACGCGTGCTCGACGAGCGCACGCTCGCGAACGGCGTCGCGCTGACGAAGGTCGCGGTGCCGTTCGGTGTCGTCGGCTCGATCTACGAAGCCCGCCCGAACGTGACCGTCGACATCGCCGCCCTGGCGCTGCGGTCGGGCAACGCCGTGGTGCTGCGGGGCGGCTCCGCGGCCGAGCACACGAACGCTCAGCTCGTGCGCGCGATGCGCGGAGCCCTGGCTGATCGCGGCATCGACCCCGAGGCGATTCAGACGGTCGACGAGTTCGGCCGAGAGGGTGCTCGCGAGCTCATGCAGGCGCGGGGCATCGTCGACGTGCTCGTGCCGCGGGGGAGTGCTCAGCTGATCGAGACCGTCGTGACCGAGTCGTCCGTCCCCGTCATCGAGACCGGAGCCGGCGTCGTCCACGTCGTCCTCGATGCGACGGCTCCGCTCGAATGGGCACGCGACATCGTCGTCAACGCGAAGGTGCAGCGACCCAGCGTCTGCAACTCGGTCGAGACGGTTCTCGTACACCGTGATGCGGCGGAGCGCCTCGTCCCGCGCGTCGTCGGCGCGCTCCGCGAAAGCGGCGTCACCGTGCACGGCGACGCCGAGGTCGCGCGTCTCGCGGACGGCGTGGTGGCGGCATCCGACGAGGACTGGGCCTCCGAGTACCTGAGCCTCGACATCGCGATGCGCGTCGTCGACGACCTCGATGACGCGCTCGCGCACATCCGCCGCTACTCCACCCACCACACCGAGTCGATCATCACGACCGACGACGCGAACGCCGAGCGCTTCCTGGCCGAGGTCGATTCCGCGGTCGTCATGGTCAACGCCTCCACGCGGTTCACCGACGGCGGCGAGTTCGGCTTCGGTGCCGAGGTGGGGATCTCGACCCAGAAACTGCACGCTCGGGGCCCGATGGGGCTGAACGAGCTGACCAGCACGAAGTGGCTCGCGCGCGGCTCAGGACAAGTCCGCGCCTGACCGCCTAAACTGGTTGCGCGCCTGCGACCAGGAGCGAACCCGAAACGGAGCCCGAATGACCATCGCCACGCTTCTCGCCCTCGCCGCCGAAGAGACCGAGCACCACGGCAACGTCGCGCTCGAGACCGTCGGCTACGGCATCGTGGCGATCGTGGCCTTCGGCGCACTCGCCCTCGTGACCCTCTCGTACCGCAACGTCGCCAACCGCCACGCGAGCAAGGCCGACGCCTACGCCAAGGCGCACGCGAACGACGTCCAGCGCTCCGGGCACGGCCACTAGGCCCGCGACCGTATGTCGGTGGCGCGCACCCCGAGGATCGGGGTCATGGGTGGGACGTTCGATCCCATCCATCACGGTCACCTCGTTGCCGCCAGCGAAGTCGCGCAATCGTTCGATCTGGACGAAGTCATCTTCGTCCCGACGGGTCAGCCGTACCAGAAGCACGATGTCACCGAGGCCGAGCACCGGTACCTCATGACCGTCATCGCAACGGCGTCGAACCCGCAGTTCACCGTCAGTCGAGTCGACATCGACCGCGACGGACCCACGTACACGAAAGACACGCTTCAGGATCTCAAGAAGCAAAGGCCTGATGCGCAGCTCTTTTTCATCACCGGGGCAGATGCCGTAGCGCAGATTCTCAGTTGGAGGGACCATGATGAGTTGTGGGGTCTCGCCCACTTCGTCGCCGTCTCCCGACCCGGCCATGTCCTGAGCACGGCCGGATTGCCGAGTGACGATGTGAGTCAGCTCGAGATCCCCGCCCTCGCGATCTCGTCCACGGACTGCCGGGACCGCGTACGGAGCGGAAACCCCGTGTGGTATCTCGTCCCGGACGGGGTCGTCCAATACATTGCGAAGCACCACCTCTACCGGAGCAAGGAATGACTGACACCGAGCAGCCGGATACACCCCCACTCACCCGCAAGCAGCTGCGTGAGATCCGCAACACGGGGGCGACTCCCGTCATCACGACGGATGCCGCGAGCGAGCCGCCGCGCGCCGATGAGGGACCCGTCGAGGTCGTCGAACCGACGCCCCCGCCTGCGCCGACGCCCGCCCCGCTCCCGCGCCCCGCGGAGCCGGTCATCGTCGCCGCCGCCCCGATCGCCGATGCCGCGGTCGACCTCGGCGTCTCTCCCCTCACCCGTCGTCAGGCGCGACAGCAGGAGCGGATCCGCACGGCCTCCGTGCCGGTGATCACTCCCGAGGTCGCTGCGGCTCACGCGGCATCCGCGGCCCCCGCCCCGATCAGCTCGGTTCCGGGCGCCTCGACTCCGACCGAGGAGCCGGCCGACGAGCTGGACGCCATCTTCGCCCCGCCCGCGCAGCAGGATGATGCTGCACCCGCCGAGCCCGACGCCGAGGACGATTCCGAGCGCGTCGTCAGTCCGCTGCTGGGTGCCGGAGTCATCGCGGGCGAGCCGGTCGAGATCGACCTGCCGCCGTCGTTCGACCAGCTGCTCGCACGCGGAAGCACCGGTGCGATCGGTGCGCAGAACGCTCTGATCCTCTCGCAGTCCAGCGGCGACTCGCCGATCGTGGCTCCCGTCACCGCCACGGGCGAGGTCATCGTCACCGGCACGTTCAATCTTCCCGAGGGGCTCGGGTCCACCGGGCACGCGCTGGGCACGGCCGACGGCAAAGAGACCGACGCGGTGCTCGTCGACGGCGAGCTCCCCGCGCACTCGTCGCCGACCCCGATCGCGGCCAGCGCGGCGATCAGCACGGTCAAGAGCGCCGGCGACGTCATCAAACCCCCGGCTCCCGAGAAGGGCAGCCGGCTCATGCTGTGGCTCGCGATCACGGCGGGCGTTCTCGCGCTCGCACTGGTCGGAGTCCTGATCCTCGCGTTCGTGACAGGAGTCCTCTGATGGTGGCCAGTGAGCAGTCGCACGAGATGGTGCGCATCGCCGCGGCGGCCGCCGATGCGAAGAGCGGCGAAGATCTCGTCGCACTGGACGTGTCGGGCCCGCTTCCGCTCGTCGACGTGTTCCTTCTCGTGACGGGGCGCAACGAGCGCAACGTCGCGGCGATCGCGGACGAGATCGAAGACAAGATGCTCGAGGCAGGATACAAGCGCCTGCGCCGCGAGGGTCGTGCCGAGTCCCGCTGGGTGCTGCTCGACTTCGGCGACCTCGTCGCGCACGTCTTCCACGAGGAGGAGCGCAACTACTACGGCCTCGAGCGGCTCTGGAAGGACTGCCCCGTGGTGCCGATCGTGCTCCCGGAGCGCTCCCCGGCGGAGTGACCCGGTTTCGGCGCACGGCTTCGAATGTAGTAAGCTTTCGGAGTTGCCTCGATCCGTCGGGGGAGCGTTTGGGCCTGTGGCGCAGCTGGTAGCGCACCTGCATGGCATGCAGGGGGTCAGGGGTTCGAGTCCCCTCAGGTCCACGTTGAAACCCCCGAGAAATCGGGGGTTTTCGTGTGTGCGAGGCACGCCTCGCCAGCGGCGATGCGGGAGGGGCTCGTGCCCGCGGGGCGAGGAGGACTACCACTCCATCGTCTACGACGCCTGGGCGCAGCTCGCTGGCTGAGGTGGGCGCCGGAGTCACCGCCCGACAGCGCGGGCATGATGCTCACCGATGAGTCGGCCGGCTGCGCCCACCCCAGAAGACGTGAAGAACGTCGTCTGGATCCGTGAGCCGGATCGCGCTGCCCGTCTCGCTCGTCAGCGTCACTCCGCACGCCACTGAGCACAGCAAGACGAACGTGCGTGCGAGCGGGGTCAGCGCTCCGAACGCGCCGCGCGCGACGAGCGCACGCGAGCGAGGACCAGTGCGACCAGACCTGCCACCA
>JBEVLS010000002.1:0-4015 GCA_040509015.1 Microbacterium sp. | reverse complement strand
TGACGCGCGTCAGACCGCGATGTCGAGTTCGTTGCCCGGGATCGACGCGAGCAGCTTGCGCGTGTAGGGGTCGCGCGGGTTCGTGAAGATCTCCTCCGACGTGGCGGCCTCGACGAGGCGCCCGTCCTTCATGACGCACACGTAGTCGCTGATGAGCCGCACGACGGCGAGGTCGTGCGAGATGAAGAGATAGCTCAGGCCGTACTCGCGCTGCAGATCGCGCAGCAGCGTCAGCACCTGGTCCTGCACGAGAACGTCCAGTGCCGAGACCGGCTCGTCGCACACGATCAGCTCGGGAGACAGCGCGAGGGCGCGCGCGATCGCGACGCGCTGGCGCTGACCGCCCGAGAGCTCGGACGGATACCGCGCCAGCATCGACTGCGGCAGGGCGACGTCGTCGAGCAGCTGACGAACGCGTGCGGTGCGCTCCTTGGCGGAACCGCGCTTGTAGAAGGAGAGCGGCTCCTCGATGATCCGCTCGATCGTGAACATCGGGTTCAGCGACGAATACGGGTCCTGGAAGATCGGCTGCACCTTCTGGCGGAACTCCCGGAGCTGCCTGCCCTTGAGCGTGGCGACGTCCTGGCCGTCGAAGCGCATGATGCCGCTCGTCGGCTCGATGACCTTCAGCAGCATGCGCGCGGTCGTCGTCTTGCCCGAGCCCGACTCGCCCACGATCGCGACCGTCTCGCCGCGGGGGATCGACAGCGACACGTCCTGCACCGCGGCGAAGTCCTCCTTCTGCCCGCGGACCTTGTACAGCTTCGTCAGATTCTCGATCTCGACGATGTGGTCGGGGGTCTTCTCGACGGATGCCGCGACCTCCGTGACGACGACGGGCGTGGCATCCGGGGCCTCTTCGACGACCTCCACCTCGACCGCCGCGACGGCGGGGGCGGGCCTGCGGAACGCCTCGGGGCGCAGGCGCACGGCGGCGACCGACGGCGCGGCCTTGACGAGGGCCTGCGTGTACGGCTGCTGCGGGTCTTCGAGGATCTGGCGGGCGGGACCCTGCTCGACGATGCGTCCGCGGTGCATGACGACGACGCGCGAAGCGCGCTCAGCGGCCAGGCCGAGGTCGTGCGTGATGAGCATCACGGCGGTGCCGAGTTCGCTCGTCATGCGCTCGAGCTGATCGAGGATCGTCTTCTGCACCGTCACGTCGAGCGCGCTGGTGGGCTCGTCGGCGATCAGCAGCTTGGGGTTGCAGGCGAGCCCGATCGCGATGAGCGCGCGCTGGCGCATGCCTCCCGAGAACTCGTGGGGGTACTGCTTCGCGCGCTCCTCCGCGTGGGGGAGGCCCGCTGCTGCGAGGGTCTCGACGACCTTGCGGTCGACGTCCTTGCGCGTGGCGAGCCCGTGCGCGAGCAGGGTCTCGGCGATCTGCGTGCCGATCTTCGAGACCGGGTTGAGGTTCGACATCGGATCCTGCGGAACGAGCCCGATCGAGCGCCCGCGGATGCTGCGGAGCGTGTGCTCCGAGGCGCCGACGAGGTCTTCGCCCTCGAAGAGGATGCTGCCCTTGGTCACTTTGCCGTTGCCCGGCAGGAGGCCGATCACCGCCATCGCGGTGGTCGACTTGCCCGAACCGGACTCGCCGACGATCGCGAGGGTCTCGCCCGCCGCGAGGTCGAGGTCGACCGACTCGACGGCGTGCACGGGACCCTCGAGGGTCTGGAACTGGACGGCGACGTCGCGGACCTGCAGGAGGGGTGTCCCTGCCGCGAGACGTTCGGTGGAGCGGGCCATTGGTCCATCCTGCCCCGCGCGCCCCCGCCGCGCACGCGCGCGGCGCCAGCCTTTACCGAGACGTAACAGGTGGGCGGTCGGCGTTAGCGTGGAGCCGTGGCATCCATCGACCTGAACGCCGACCTCGGCGAGACGGTCGACGGCGTGCCGACGGCCGACGACGAGGCGATGTTCGCGGTGATCTCGAGCGCGAGCATCGCGTGCGGCGGCCATGCCGGCGATGCCGCCTCGATCCGCGCCTCGGTCGATCGTGCGGCGCGGCTCGGCGTCGCCGTCGGCGCCCACCCGTCGTACCCCGATCGCGCGGGATTCGGCCGCACGCGCATCGCGATCGACCCCTCCGACCTGGCGGTGTCCCTCTCCGCCCAGCTCCGTGCGCTGGTCGACGCCGGAGCCGACCTCCGCTACGTCAAGCCCCACGGCGCGCTGTACCACTCGGTCGCGTCCGACCGGGTCGAGGCGCGTGTCGTGGCCCGAGCGGTGGCCGACCTCTCGCACCGCATCGGGCGGCCGCTCCCGATCCTGGGGCTCGACGGGGCGATCGTCGCGGCGGCGCACGACGCGGACGTCCCGTTCGTCCGCGAGGCGTTCCTGGACCGCGGCTACCTCGCCGACGGCTCGCTCGTCCCGCGGGGTCGTCCCGGCGCGCTCCTCGACGACCCGGACGCCGTCGCCGAGCGCGCGCTGCGGCTC
The DNA here is from genome assembly GCA_040509015.1 of Microbacterium sp. Lineage (GTDB taxonomy): Bacteria > Actinomycetota > Actinomycetes > Actinomycetales > Microbacteriaceae > Microbacterium. Next base: position 1,573 of record JBEVLS010000002.1, on the reverse strand, counting down.
GTGCGCGAGGGCGTCGTGGCGACCGTCGACGGCCCGATCATCGAGGTCGTGGCCGCTTCGCTGTGCGTGCACGGCGACTCGCCCGACGCGGTCGCGATGGCGGGTGCCGTGCGAGCCGTGCTCGACGCCGCGGGAATCGACGTGCGCGCGCCATGGTGACCGCGCTCCCGATGGGCGACCGGGCGATCCTGCTCGAGGTCGGCACGCTCGACGACGTTCTCGCGCTGCACGCCGCGCTGGCGGCATCCCGCCCCGACGGGGTCGTCGACATCGTGCCCGCCGCGCGCACGGTGCTCGTGCGGATCGACCCGCGCCGCATCGCGCTCGCCGCGGCGCGGACGTGGGCGCTCGCCGCCGCGGCGGACGATGCCCCGATCGAGCAGGACGCGCGCGAGGTCGAACTCGACGTCGTCTACGACGGCGAGGATCTCGCGGACACGGCCGCGCTCCTGGGCGTCGGTCCCGATGAGCTCGTCCGTCGGCACGCGTCGGCCCGCTGGTCGGTCGCGTTCACCGGTTTCGCGCCGGGGTTCGGCTACCTCGTGAGCGATGACTGGCCGTTCGACGTGCCGCGCCTCGACGTCCCGCGCACGCGGGTGCCGGCGGGCTCCGTCGCCCTCGCGGCGGGATTCTCGGGCGCCTATCCGCGTGAGACGCCGGGAGGGTGGCGGCTGATCGGAACGACGTCGGCGATCCTCTTCGATCCGGATGCCGCCTCTCCTGCCCTGCTCGCGCCGGGTACGATCGTGCGCTTCCGCGCGGCGAGGGAGCATCTCGTCGCGGTCCGTCCGCAGGTCGCCGAGCCCGCGAGCGCGGCGCGCGACACGACTCGCGGTGTCCTGCGGATCCTCGAGCCCGGGCTGCTCGCCACCGTGCAGGACGACGGGCGTGCGGGTGCGGCGTCGCTCGGCGTCGCCGGATCCGGAGCCCTCGACCGGGGAGCCCTCCGCACGGCGAATCGCCTCGTCGGCAACCCGGAGGACGCGGCGGCGGTCGAGATCACGATGGGCGGCCTGCGCGCGACCGCGACGGCGGACGTGTGGTTCGCGGTCACCGGCGCGTGGGGCCGCATCACGCTCGACGGGCGCGAGCTCGATCCGTACGAAGCGCACTCGTGGCCCTCCGGCGCCGAGCTGCACCTCGACTGGTTCGCCCACGGCGCCCGCGCCTACCTCGCCGTCCGCGGAGGCATCGACACCCCCGTGATGCTGGGGTCGCGCTCGACCGACGTGATGTCGGGCATCGGGCCCGCACCGCTCGCCCCGGGCGCCGTCCTGGCCCTGGGGCCCCTGCCGGACACGCCGATCCCCGTCGGCGAGCTGCAGCCGTGGGGAGCGCCCCGCGACGAGGAGCTCGAGATCGCACTCGGGCCGGGCCCGCGTGCGGACTGGTTCGCCGCATCCGCTCACTCGGCGCTGTTCGACGCGGTGTGGACGGTCTCGCAGGCCGCGGATCGCGTCGGCATCCGGCTCGAGGGGCCGGCACTCGAACGCACGCGGAGCGAGGAGCTGCCGAGCGAAGGCATGGTCCCCGGAGCGCTGCAGGTTCCTCCGAACGGTCGCCCGGTCGTCCT
>JBEVLS010000001.1:0-5549 GCA_040509015.1 Microbacterium sp. | reverse complement strand
AGCTCGTCGGACAGCTTCGCGCAGCGCTCCAGCAGACGGGAGTGCAGGTAGAAGACGTCGCCGGGGTAGGCCTCGCGGCCCGGCGGGCGGCGCAGGAGCAGCGACACGGCGCGGTAGGCCTCGGCCTGCTTCGTCAGGTCGTCGAAGATGATCAGGACGTGCTTGCCGTCGTACATCCAGTGCTGGCCGATGGCCGAGCCGGTGTAGGGCGCGAGGTACTTGAAGCCGGCGGGGTCGGAGGCGGGAGCGGCGACGATCGTCGTGTACTCCATGGCCCCGGCGTCCTCGAGCGCGCCCTTGACGGCGGCGATCGTGGAGCCCTTCTGGCCGATGGCGACGTAGATGCAGCGAACCTGCTTGGTGGTGTCGCCCGACTCCCAGTTGGCCTTCTGGTTGATGATCGTGTCGATCGCGATGGCCGTCTTGCCGGTCTGGCGGTCGCCGATGATGAGCTGGCGCTGGCCGCGGCCGATCGGGATCATGGCGTCGATGGCCTTGATGCCGGTCTGCATCGGCTCGTGCACGCTCTTGCGCTGCATGACGCCGGGCGCCTGCAGCTCGAGGGCGCGGCGTCCGGTGCTCGCGACCGGGCCGAGGCCGTCGATCGGCGAACCGAGCGGGTCGACCACACGACCGAGGTAGCCGTCGCCGACGGGGACCGAGAGGACCTCGCCGGTGCGGGTCACCTGCTGGCCGGCTTCGATGCCCGAGAACTCGCCGAGGACGACGACGCCGATCTCGTGCTCGTCGAGGTTCAGCGCGAGACCGCGGGTGCCGTCTTCGAACAGCACGAGCTCGTTCGCCATGACGCCGGGGAGTCCCTCGACGTGGGCGATGCCGTCGGCGGCGTCGATGACGGTGCCGACCTCGGTCGCCGCTGCCCCGGTGGGCTCATAGGCGGAGACGAAATCCTTCAGCGCGTCGCGGATGACGTCGGGGCTGATTGACAGATCTGTCATTGTCTTCCCTTTGCTTTCAATACATATCGGTGGGGCCGGGCCCCGAAATCTCCGCCTGCGGCGGGAATTCTTTCAGCCGGCCAGTCGCTGGCGAAGGTCGGCCAGGCGAGCGGAGACGCTCGCATCGATGACGTCGTCCGCGACCTGCACGCGGAGTCCGCCGACGACGGCGGGATCGACGACGGCGTTGATCGAGATCGCCTCGCCGTAGCGCGCGGTCAGCGCCGCGGTGAGGCGGGCTGTCTGAGCGTCGTTGAGCGGCACGGCGGTCACGACCGTCGCGACGGCTCGTCCTCGCTGGTCGGCCACGAGCCGCGTCGCACGGGAGAGCAGCTCGCGCACGCGGCGATCGCGCGACTGCTCGGCGAGCGACGACACGATGAGGGTCGTCGCGTCGCTGGCCCGGCCCCCGAGGAGCGACTGCACGAGTGCTCCCTTGGCGTTCGAGTCGCCGAGCCGGCTGCCGAGCGCGAGCTCGAGCTGCGGGTTCGCCGAGACGGTGCGCGAGAAGCTGAACAGCTCGGCACCCAGGTCGACCGACGGTGAGGCGATCGAGGCGGACCGTACGGCGAGTTCTTCGATGCCGTCGACGAGGTCGGCCGCGGACGACCACCGCTGGTCGACGACCGTCGACAGCAGCGAGACCGTCGTTGCCGAGAAGGACGACCCGAACACGTCGGAGACGACCTTGCGACGCGCCGCCGCAGGGGCGGAGGCGTCAGCCAGCGCACCGCTCAGGTGCGACGTGCCGGCCACGGCCGCTGCCGCGGCGAAGAGCTCGCGGGCGACGTCGAGGTCGACTCCCGACGCGGCGGAGAGCGCCGTCGTCGATGCCGCGAGGGCCTGAGTGGTCGCGCTGCCCATTACGCCTTTCCTGCCGTCTCGGACGCCTCGAGCTCCGCGAGGAAGCGGTCGACGACGGCCTGGGCCTTCTTGTCGTCGGAGAGCGTCTCGCCGATCACGCCGCCGGCGAGATCGAGGGCCAGGGTGCCCACCTCGCTGCGGAGCGAGACGAACGCGCTCTGGCGCTCGGCCTCGATCTGCGCGTGTGCGGATGCCGTCACGCGAGCCGCCTCGGCGGTCGCGGCATCCTTCGACTCGGTGAGGATCTTCTTGCCGTCCTCACGGGCGGCGTCGCGGATCTCACCGGCCTCCTTGCGGGCGTCGGCGAGCTGCGCGGTGTACTCCGCGAGCGCGGCCTCGGCCTTGCGCTGGGCATCGTCGGCTTTGGCGATGTTGCCTTCGATCGCGGCGCTGCGCGTGTCGAGGAGCTTGGTCATGCGCGGGAGCACGACTCGCCAGAACACGAACAGGATGACGATGAAGCACACAGCCGACCAGATGATGTCGTAGTAGGCGGGGAGCAGCGGGTTCGGGGCCTCCCCCTCCTCCGCGGCGATCGTGACTAGAGCGCTGAGCATCCGGTCTCCTTAGTCGAGAGGGTGATCAGAAACCGAAGATGAAGCCGGTCGCGATACCGATGAAGGCGAGGGCCTCGGTGAAGGCGATACCGATGAACATCAGCACCTGGAGTCGACCGGCCAGCTCGGGCTGACGGGCGACGCCCTCGATCGTCTTGCCGACGACGATGCCGACGCCGATGGCCGGACCGATGGCCGCGAGGCCATAGCCGATCGTCGCGAGGGATCCAGTGACATCCACGTTGACAGCGGCGAGAACCGTAGTAGCGTCCACGGGGTTTTCCTTTCGGTTGAGGGCGGCCCTGTGATGACAGGGTTCAGGGCCGTCCCGCGTTTATCAGTGCTCTTCTGCAACCGCGAGCTGGATGTAGACCGCGGTGAGGATCGTGAAGACGTAGGCCTGCAGGAAGCCCACGAAGAGTTCGAACAGGGTGAAGACGAAGCCGAAGGCGAGGCTGCCGGCGCCCAGGAGCGTCCACAGCCCACCCATGCTGAAGATGAAGAACTGGGTGGCCGAGAAGAACAGCACCAGCATCAGGTGGCCGACGATCATGTTCATCAGCAGACGCAGCGTCAGCGTGACGGGGCGGATGATGAAGGTCGAGAGGAACTCGAGCGGGATGATGATGATGTAGAGCGGCCACGGCACGCCCGACGGCATCAGCGAGTTCTTGAAGAAGTTGCCGGGGTTCTTGCGGATTCCGGCGTAGATGAAGGTGACGTAGGCCACGATCGCCAGCAGCATCGGCATCGCGATGACGCTCGTGCCGGCGATGTTGATGCCCGGGACGATGCCCATCACGTTCATGAACAGGATCATGAAGAACAGCGTCGTGAGGATGGGCAGGAAGCGCTTGCCGTCCTTCTTGCCCAGGAGGTCTTCGGCGATGTTGACGCGGACGAAGTCCAGGCCCATCTCGACGACGCTCTGGAACCGGCCCGGCACGACCTTCATACGACGGGTTCCGGCGAGGAAGATCACGACCAGGATGATCGTCGCGAGGATCTGGACCAGGTTGATGCGGGTGAACGCGAAGACCGTTCCCTCGAAGAAGATCGGCGGGAAGAAGTCGAGAATCGACGGCGGATGGAATTCATCACCGGACGACGTGGCGGACGCGATCAGGGTCGCAGCTTGAGTTGACAGCGCTGGCTCCAGCTTCGGGGCATCGGTGTGAACCGTTGCGACGATGGTCGGGGTGTCGACCCGCAGAGGACTCGCATAGGCAAGCCAGCGGGCGCGTATTCAGCCTATCAAACCTTGGCGCTTCCTGAATCCGCCTCGGGGTCGGACGTCGGCAGGGAGATGTCGCTCACGTGCGGGATGCGCATCCGCATGAGCACGATGACGTCGATCGCGAGCGCCGCGACGACGCTCACGACGAGCGCGACGAAGAAGACCGTGGGCTGCACCCACGGCTGCCCTCGGATGATCAGGAGGACGACGATGAAGACCACGAGCTTGAGGATCCATCCGCCCATGACGATCCCGAAGAACAGCGGCACGTAGAGGTCCTGCCCGTACCAGCGGTTGGCGATGAGGATGCTCAGGGCGGTGATCGCGAGGAAGACGGCGGCCAGCAGCACCCCCGTGAGCGCGCTCCACAGCCCCTCGGAGCCGGCCACGAGGTAGCCGACGACGGCGCCCACCACCGCCAGGGCGGCAGTGACTCCCGCCGACCAGACGAGGGTCGTGCGCAGGATGGGCGTGCTGGAAACGGGACTGGGACTCATCGGGCGTCCTCCAGGACGTTCGGTGGGGCGGGCTGCGCCGACCGGCGGCGCGAAGGGAGGAAGGTGAGGGCGAGGCAGGCGCCGATCCCGACGACGCCGAAGGCGACGCCGAGCAGGTACTCCCCCGGCCAGTCGGCCTGCGTGCCGACGTACATCAGCAGGAACGCGAGACTCACGACGCTCGTCCACGCGTAGAAGATGAGCACGGCGTCGCGGTCGGTGTGTCCCATGTCGAGCATGCGGTGGTGCAGGTGCTTGCGGTCGGGCGAGAACGGCGACTTGCCCTTCGAGACGCGTCGGATGACGGCGAGGCCGAAGTCCAGCAGCGGCAGCAGCACCACGACGATCGGCAGCAGGATCGGGATGAACGCACCCAGCAGCTGGGAGCGGCCGAACTCGTCGGGATCGATCATCGAGGGCTGCAGCTGGCCGGTGATCGCGATCGCCGAGCACGACATGAGCAGTCCGAGCATCAGGGCGCCCGAGTCGCCCATGAAGAGCTTCGCAGGGCTCCAGTTGAGCGGAAGGAAGCCGATGCACGCGCCGATCAGCACCGCGGCGATGAACGACGCGAGGTTGAAGTAGGTGCTGGCGCCGATGTCGCGCACGAGCAGGTACGAGTAGGCGAAGAACACGCCGTTGGCGATGAGGCAGACGCCGGCGACGAGGCCGTCGAGGCCGTCGATGAAGTTCACGGCGTTCATGACGACGACGATCGCGAAGACGGTGAGGGTGAAGCTCACCCCGCCGGACACGACGGCGATGCCGCCGATCGGCAGCGAGAGGATCTGGAGCTTGCCGAACCACACGATGATCCCGGCGGCGAGGAACTGCGCGCCGAGCTTGATCATCCAGTCGACGTCCCACAGGTCGTCGGCCACGCCGACCACGACGATCAGGAACGTCGCGCCGAGGATCGCCCACACGCGCTCGGGCTGGGCCCAGATGAGGGAGAAGAACGGATGCTGCGACGACATGAGGAACGCGGCGGTCACGCCGAGGAACATCGCCACCCCGCCGAGCCTGGGCGTCGGCGTCGTGTGGACGTCGCGTTCCCGGATGCCGGGGTGGAGCTTGTACCTGAGGCTGAGTCGCCACACCCCCCACGACAGGGCGAAGGTGAGCGTCGCCGTGAGGATGATCGTGAAGACGTACTGCTTCACGCGCTTCCGCCGGACGGCGTCGGGGCGGGGGCGTGGTCGTCCTCGCCGGGCTCGAGCAGGTCGCCGAGGACTTCGGCGAGTCGCTCCCGCTCGACGGCCCCTTCGCGGAGGATCCGGATCCTCGGCTCGTCGCCGCCGCCGAGGCTCGTCGCATCGACGATCGTCGACGAGACGCCCGTGGCGGACGGGCCGCCGTCGAGGTAGACCGAGACGCTGTCGCCGAGCATGTCCTGCGCCTCGTGGATCAGCACGGCGGCGGATTTGCCGGTCAG